>JAEUQE010001159.1 GCA_016789785.1 Bryobacterales bacterium | reverse complement strand
CCGCATGGCTTGTTGCAGCCCATTGCCGACGCGGTGAAACTGCTCACCAAAGAGGACTTCATCCCCAGCGGCGTGAACCACTTCTTCTACTGGGCGGCGCCGTGGCTGGGCCTGATGTTCGCGGTCTCCGGCATTGCCGTCATCCCCTTCGGCCCGCAGGTGGATATCTTCGGCACCAAGGTGAACCTGGGCCTGGCCGATATCAACATCGGCCTGTTGTGGATTCTGGGCCTGGCCGGCATGGGCGTTTATGGCATCGCGCTGGCCGGGTGGAGTTCGAACAATAAATACTCGCTGATTGGCGCCATGCGCAGTTCGGCGCAGATGATCAGCTACGAGTTGCCGATGGCGCTGGCGCTGGCCGCGCCGCTGCTGCTTTCCAATTCCTTGAACCTGCGGGAAGTGATCGATACGCAGGCCGGTTTCGTATTTGGTTTTATTCCGAACTGGAACCTGTTCACGGGCTTTCAGGTGATCGGGTTCGTTCTGTACATGATCTGCGCGTTCGCGGAAACGAACCGCATTC
>JAEUQE010001158.1 GCA_016789785.1 Bryobacterales bacterium | reverse complement strand
AAAAGACTACAAGACTAGCGTTAAGGGCGAATTAACCAAACTATACTTGCAGCGCCGCGAGGCCCCTTTGAAGCCCGCCGGTTGCGAGGTCAGCCAAGGCGTCGTTTTCATTGGCCTGTTTCGGCGCGGGCATGGGGTCTTTGTTCACAAGGTCATGTAGATAGCCCGCCGCCGCCGACGCATTGCTAGCGGCGGTAAAAACGGCCTTCTTGTCGTCTTTCAACACCTTCAACCACGACTGAATATAAGCGGCATGGTCAAGGCGCGGGTCCACGGTCACGCCAAGATCGACGCACAGGAACGCGGCCCCGAGTTCTGCAACCAATTCCTCCATGGCGTAGCTTTCCGAACCGAAACGGCCTTTCAAAGTCGTATCGAGGCGATCAAGCCGCGCCTTATGGCCGGTCCAGTGGGTGAGTTCATGCCAGGCGGTGGAATAGTAGGACTCTGCCGGGCGGCTCGTCCGTGAACCGTAAAATTCCGCCTTGGGGGGCAGGGCGATATAGTCGCCGGTCGGGGAGAAAAAC
>JAEUQE010001157.1 GCA_016789785.1 Bryobacterales bacterium | reverse complement strand
CGCTTGATGTCGTCCAGGCTCACCGCATCGGTGACGGAGTAGTACAGGTCCATCAGTGAGCGCATGTTGGACCACGTCCGCCCCAGGCGCGTGACTTCCTTCAGACGGCCGGCTTCGGTCGGCTCAAAGGCGGGCGTGGCCTCCACGAACTGCGTGCGGAAGGCATCGAAGTGGGTCATGCCCATTTCTTCGAGCGCATCGGCCGCAAGGTAGCGCAGCATCGTGTACATCTCGACTGCGCTATTGCTGATCGGCGTGCCGGTCAGGAAGGTCAAGGTCGCCGTGGGGCTGTCGCGCAGCGTGCGCACCTTGTTGTAGAGGTCGTTGGCCTTGCGCGAACCGCCCTTGTCGCCCATGCCGCGCACGCCCGTCAGGCGGGACGAGTAGTACAGGTCCTTGAACTCGTGCGCCTCATCCACCGTCAGGTCATCCACGCCCAGCTGCTCGAAGGTCAGCAGGCGGTCGCGCGTGCCGGATGTCACTTTGTCCAGCCGGGTCTGGATCTTCTCGGCCAGACGTTCGGCTTCC
>JAEUQE010001156.1 GCA_016789785.1 Bryobacterales bacterium | reverse complement strand
CGCTCAGGCCCTGGCGCTTCGAGTCGAGGCGGAGGGGCGCCAGCTCTTTGCGGCGTCGCTTCGAGTGCACGCCGCGATTTGTGAGAGCAAAAGCGAGGACGATTTCTCAACTGTTGCTGACCGAGCCACAGAGCGCCGGCTTCAACGCGCTCTCCGGGAGATTGATCCAAGCGCGGGCTTTCTCGGAGAGGAGAGCGCCGAGCGGTTTCAGCCTCAGGAGTGGAACTGGGTTGTTGACCCGATCGATGGGACCTCGAATTTTGAGGCCGGAGTCGGTGTATTCGGCATCGCTGCAGCTTGGGTCGATCGGAAAGGATCTGTGCACGCAGCGGCCTGCTTCGACGGGCGAACTCAACAATGCTATTTCGCCGCTGCTGGACAGGGGGCTTGGCGCCTCGCTGCGCCGCGACCGATTCGCTGGAGGTGCATCAAAAGCGCGGCGTCCCCGACGGGTCCCCGTGCACTCGTAGGCGTGCAATGGGATCGCCGACGCCGCCCGACGCTGCTTTCAAGGGTGTCCGATTATCC
>JAEUQE010001155.1 GCA_016789785.1 Bryobacterales bacterium | reverse complement strand
AGACGACCGTGCTGGGCGAGCGCTGGGAATCCGAGCTCGATGCGTCTGTGCTGTCGTCAAGCCTGGTGGGCGCGCGCAACATGCCCAGCCACGAATTGAGCCAGAACATCGACTACCGCAAGCGCAACGGCCTGGATGCGCGCGACTACGAGGACCAGTACTGGGCGCGCTGGTTCTATCCGATCAATGTGCTGGCGTTGTGCCTGGCCGCGATTCCGTTCGCCTTCGGCAGCCTGCGCAGCGGCGGCATGGGCAAGCGGTTGTTTCTCGGCATCGTGTTCGCGGTGGGCTTCTGGGTGCTGCAGACGATGTTCGTGCGGCTGGCCGGCGCGTTCCGGCTGGACTACCGCATCGCGTATGCGGTTCCACCCTTCGTCCTGCTGGGCATTTCCTGGCTGATGTTCCGGCGCAGGAGCCGCTGACGCCGGTCAGGCGCGCTTCGGCAGCCGGACCATCCGCGTGCCGCTGAAGCGGTCGTGGAAGGTCAGGCGGTCGCGATCCAGCCACGCCCACCAGAAACCCAGCCCG
>JAEUQE010001154.1 GCA_016789785.1 Bryobacterales bacterium | reverse complement strand
GCGGCGCTGCCGGATCCGGCGTGGCGGCCGTTCCAGCTGGCGTTCATCCTGATGACCCTCTCGGGGCTGGTCGACCGTCGCCATCCGGACCGAGAAATCGCCGATCTGTTGTTCTTCCCGACGGGCGGCGGCAAGACCGAGGCCTATCTCGGCCTCGCCGCCTTCGTCATTGCGCTGCGCCGGCTCGGCAACTCCGGTGTGCTGGGGGCGGGGGTGGCGGTGATCATGCGCTACACGCTGCGCCTCCTCACCCTCGACCAGCTGGCGCGCGCCGCCGGGGTGATTTGCGCCCTCGAGTTGCTGCGCGAGGGTCCCCGCTTCCGCGACGCGGACGGCCGCCGCCAGCTCTGCCGGGTCTTCCGGGTCCACCAGCAGTCCGGTCTCCCCTTCGGAGATGGCGTCGGCGATGCCGCCGGAGCGGCCGCCGATCACCGGTTTTGCGCAGGCGGACGCCTCCAGGAAGACCATGCCGAACCCCTCGACGTCGTCGTGGTCCAGGCGTGCCCGGGACGGCATCACGAAGAGGTCG
>JAEUQE010001153.1 GCA_016789785.1 Bryobacterales bacterium | reverse complement strand
AGCTGAAAGAAAGGAAAGCCTACTGGACGAAGCTTTCTATAACGCTCCTGAGTTGATCTCAAGACAATGCGGCGAGGCGGCAAGTTTCTCCAGGGATTTACCGCGATACCACGGGCAATGGATACCGGTAGCTGTTGGCGAAAATCTCGCCGAACAGGCCGATCAATTCTTCGTGCACATGCCCGTTGTCGGCCACCACGTGCGGAGAACGCAGATGGGCCGGGCCGCCGGTCATATCGGATGTCCTGCCGCCCGCTTCCTCCACCAGCAGCATTCCCGCCGCCATATCCCAGGGATTTAGCGTAAACTCCCAGAACGCATCCAGCCGTCCGCAAGCGACGTAGGCCAGATCGATCGCCGCCGCGCCGCCGCGCCGCACTCCATGCGTGCCCATCGCCAGTTGATGATAGAAATGCACGTTGTAATTCAAGTGCCGTTTGCGGCTGGGGAACCCGGTGGCCACCAGCGTATCGGCCAGCGTGGCGGTCTTCGAAACGGAAATCCGGCGGTTGTTCAAATAGGCGCCGCC
>JAEUQE010001152.1 GCA_016789785.1 Bryobacterales bacterium | reverse complement strand
CCCCAGTTGGTGTTTACGAACTCCACCGATGGCGCGGCGCGAAGAATCTCGTTTGGCTCCCAATTGGCTTGCAGGACGTACTCTTCAATAGGCGACGCCGTGGACCAGGGCGATTCCACGATGCGGATCCGTTTCGCCCCGGCGCGCCCCATCAGGTGCACGGTGGCGCCGATCACGGACGGATGCGTGTAGTGCGTGGTTTCGAGCGGGGAATGGCCCAGCCGGTAAGTGGGGCTGCCGGTCAGGTTGACCTTGATCACCACGGTCTTGCCCTTCACCATGCGCCCCAAGCCGCCCAGTTGATCGAACAGGCCGTTCAATGCGGGGGTTAATGCGGCGCCGTAATCGGGGCACTGGGCCACTGCCACGCGCGTCGATTGCGGAGCGGCCAGTGCCCTTCCGGTGAACATCGCCGCTCCCGCGGCGCTCAATACGGATCTGCGTGTGATGGACATCGGGATCTTCTCCAGCATTTCAGGCAACCGCCTCCACGGCGGCGTAGATGGCGATGGCGGGCAGGTGCACTTCG
>JAEUQE010001151.1 GCA_016789785.1 Bryobacterales bacterium | reverse complement strand
CCGGGCCTGCGGCCTCGTCGCCGTCGACGCCGGTCGCCAACGTGGCGGCGGCGGCATCGGCGCCGCTGGTCGACGGCGATGAGCCGCCGCCGTCGGCAGACCTGCCACCCCAGGGGACGGCCGTCGCGGCGCGCGATCGCCCTGTCGATGTCGACCCGCGATGGGGCCGATTCGAGCTGCCCATCCTCAAGCGCCACGTCGACGACGACAGCCGGCGAGAGGCGCGTGCCAGGGCGGCGGCCCGCCAGGCCGAAGCTGCCGCCGGGCCCCGGCCGCCGGCCGCGATCGTCGCCGATGCCTGGCGTGCCGGCTATGCTCCCGCGATGGGTCGCGTCCGACGCGGGGATCTCCCGTGGATGACGATCGACGCATTGCATCGGATGATCCTCGACGAGATCGCCGGGGACTTCGGGCTCGGCGGGCTGACCGAGATCGAACGCCAGCATCTGAACCACGCCTGGCACCGCCTCCCGCCGTGGCCGGACAGCGTCGAAGGGCTCGCCCGGCTGACGCGACGGTTCATCTTAAC
>JAEUQE010001150.1 GCA_016789785.1 Bryobacterales bacterium | reverse complement strand
CACGATCTGGGGGCGTTGGAAGCGGCCGTCAATGAACGCACGGCGGGGATTGTGCTGGAGTTGATTCAGGGCGAGGGCGGGATTTATCCGATTGGGGAGAAGATGACTCGCACGGCGCGCGAGCTGGCTGATAAACATAATGCGCTGCTGGTGCTGGATGAGATTCAGTGCGGCGTGGGACGGCCGGGGACGTATTTTGCCTATCAGCTGATGGATCCGCCGGTGCTGCCCGATGTGATGATTGCGGCAAAGCCGATTGGCGCGGGCGTGCCGATCGGGGTGATCATGACGAACGAGAAGGCTGCTGCGGCGCTTCCGGCGGGCATGCATGGATCGACGTTTGGGGGAGGGGCGCTGGCTTGCCGCGTGGGCTATGAATGCATGCTGCTGCTGGAGGAGTTGCTGCCGCATATCCGGCAGGTGGGTGGATACTTTAAGAGCCAACTGGTGGAGTTGAGCAGGCAGTTCGGATTCATCAAGGAAGTGCGCGGGCAGGGATTGATGCTGGGGATGGAGATCGAGTTTCCGTG
>JAEUQE010000114.1:22697-27313 GCA_016789785.1 Bryobacterales bacterium | reverse complement strand
ACGTCCTTCGCGAAACGCGTGCTTCGCCACCAGTTCCCAGTGCGACGTTGCCACCGGCGTCGCCTGCGGAAGCTTCGAGTTGAATTCAGGATCCGCCATCCGCGTCTCAAGATCCATCAGCCATTCCATGTGATCGGAGCCGCTCTGCGCGCCGAGTTTCCGGCGCACTCGAAACACGGGCCGTTCGCTGGTGCGGCGTTGGATCACGAGCATCCCCATCACGACCTGATAAGCACGCAGCGAGCCGTAGAACGCGTTGTACTCATGCAGGCGCCAGCTTTCCTGATTCTCGCCGAGCATCTGCTGAATGGCGTAATGCTCCGGCTTGAGTTGAATACGCACGAACAGTGCAACGTCGAACTCATCCTTGTAAATGCCGAGCCAGCGCAGAATGCGTTGATCGAAGGTCTCTCCATCACGATCCGTGCCGCACACGTTGGCGTACAGCCGCCCTCCCGGCGCCAGACGCTCCGGTGCTTCGGTAATCAGGCGGGCGAGAATCTGCTCTCCGTCGGATCCGCCTTCGGAGAAGATCATGTGGCTCTTCAGCGGCGGCTCGAACGGCGGATTCGATGCGATGCGGTCGAACTGTATGTCCTTCACCGGCTCGTAGAGGTCGCCGCGAAGAATGGTCAGGTTGTCCACGCCATTGAGCATGCGGTTGAAGTTGACGAAGCGCGTCGCGCGTTCGGTGATGTCGACGGCCCACGCCTGGTTGGCGAACCCGGCGCCGAGGATCGCGGCAAGGCCCGACCCGGTGCCCATGTCGAGGAACCGCTCGCACTCCGATTTGCTGAAGCCGTCGATGAAGTCGCGGCAGATGTCTTCGGTGCCGCTCATCACAAAGTCCTGGCCGCTGTATCCGGTGACGCCTTCCATCCGGGGTCCCGCGTCCGATGTGATGTACAAGCCATAGGCGGGATACATCAACACGGGTGCGCGCAGATCGTGATGCGTGCCTTTCACGTCCTGCAGCAGACCGAGATCGAGGAACGCATCCATCACCTCGCGCGAGCAATGCTGCTGGAACTGCTGCCGCGGCGCGGCGTATCCACCGATAAACAGACGCGTCAAAAAGAGCGCAGTCCCTTCGCCCTGATACAACTTCTCAAAATGCTCGAAGAGCATCCCTTGCGGCATCAGCAGCGGCTCGATGGCGGGAATACCGAAGTGCGTTTTGATGAACTCCTCGTTGTAGCCGGAGTTCTTGAGGAACTCGCGGACAACCGCAAACGAGGCGGGAGACGCCATGCGAAGTGGAAACATGAATCAGTAGCCCTTTCGTACCTTCGAAGGCGCGGCAGCCGCCGGCGGCTCGCAACCAGGAATGCGGATGATATCCACTCCAATCAACGCGCCTGCCGCCCGCAGAAAATCGCTCTTCGGCAGCGGCATCTTTTCACTGAGCACTCTGTAGAGATCTCCCAAGGAGTCCTTTCCCTTGCACTCCGACACCAGACGAGCCATCCACGCAGGCACCGTCAATTCAGCCTCGAAAGGATGCTCACTTAAGAATGCGTAATCGAGGGCCGCAAGGTGATTGTCCTTGATGCCATGCCGGACCCGAAGATGCCAGTTCTCACCGAACACCGGCACGGCATTCATGAGGAGTTCTTCCGTGTCTGGCTGGATCATGCGCTGTTCCCATTCGAGCAGCCACTCGCGTTCGCGATGCGTTGTCGCGGGCCCGTAGTTGCGGCGCAACCTCACCACGGGACGGTTTGAGGAGCGCTTCTCAATGATGACCTGCCCGACCAGAATGCGATAAGCCTTGAGCTTGGCATAGAACATCTGGTATTCGACGATCTTCCAACTGTCGAGATTCGTGCCGAGCACCTGCTGGCTCGCGTAATCCTCCGGCTTCATCTCCGAGTGCGGATAGATCGCGACATCGCACTCCGAGGCGTATTCACCAAGCCAGCGGTCCACACGTTGGTCGAACGATTCTCCTTCGCGATCCGACGCGGTCACGGTGAGATACATACGGCCGCCGGGCGCAAGCAGCGGCACACCCTCCTGAACAAAGCGCGCGACGAGGGCCTCGCCATCTTCACCACCCACCGAATAGATCATGCCCTGCTTCAACGGAGGCTCGAACGGCGGATTGCAGACCATGCGATCGAACTGCAAATCCTTCACCGGCTCGAACATATCGCCCTGGCGGAAGTGCAGATTGGTACGGCCGTTCAGAAGCGCATTGAACTGCGCATAGTGGATGGCGCGTTCCGTGATGTCGACGCCGTAGGCCTCTTCGGCCTGCAACGATCCGACAAGTGCCGCAAGTCCCGACCCCGTGCCCATGTCGAGGAACCGGTTGCAGGGCCGGCGTGGGAAGGAGTCGACGAAATCGCGGCAGATCTCCTCGATCCCGGTCATGCAGAAGTCCTTCTCCTTGTAGCCGGAGGTTTCCATGCGTCCTGAAAGATCCGACACAACATAGAGATCGCCGATCGGATAGAGGATGCATGGAGAACACCAACCGCCGGACTCCACAAGTTCGAGCAGGCCGAGCGCTTCCATCGCGCGCAATGCCGGTGTGGGGATGTGCTTCTCGAGATCGGCGCGCGCCGCGGAGTAGCCGCCAATGAACAGGCGGGCGAGAAGCAGGCGGACATCGCTACCCTGATAGTTGCGGTCGAGATAATCGCGCACGGCACCAACCGGATTCAGGAATGCATGCAGCGCGGGAACACGAAAATGTTCCAGCAGAAACTCCTCCGAGTACCCCGATTGGGTCAGGAATTCACGAACGCTGTGAAACGATTCAGCGGGGCCTAGGCGTAACGGCATATCCTATCCTTCTTACCAGACTTCACGCCCTCGTGTTAATTTGGTGTTCAAATGAAGCGTCTCCAGCCCGTTATCTGGATGAAGGGCACTTTTCTAAACGCCCAGTATCTGCAGAGTCAGGACCGGTTCCTGGACAACACCCTCCAGTTCCAAATGGAGTCGCTCAGTTCCTATCCATGGGGCTTCAGCGACCTTCGTCTCGATCAGGAGGCGCTCGCGGCAGGCAACGTGGCGATCACGCGCGCCACCGGCATCTTCCCCGATGGTCTGCTCTTCGATATTCCCGAGGCCGACCCCGTGCCGCCCACGAGACCCATCGCCGAGTACTTCGAGCAGGATCAGAATCAGGTGGACGTGTACCTCTCGATTCCTTCCTACCGTGAGAAGGGGCTGAACGTTTCGATGGGGAATCGCAACGCGGACACGCGCTATCTGGCGGATGTGATCATGCTGCGCGATGAGAATTCGGGTCTCGCCGAGAAGCCTGTCCAGGTGGCTCGCAAGAACTTCCGCTTCCTGTTTGAAGGCGAGAACCTGAAGGGCTATTCGTCACTGCGCATCGCGCGGGTGCGCCGCACCACGGCTGGCACCTTCCAACTCGACGCGCGGTTTCAACCGCCGCTGCTCGACATTCAGACGAGCGACTACCTGATGTCGGTCGCGCGCCGCCTGGTGGAGATCCTCTCCGCCAAGAGCAGCATTCTCTCGGGACAGCGCCGGCAGAAGAACCTTTCGCTGGCCGACTTCCCCACCTCCGACATCGCGAATTTCTGGCTGCTCTACACCATCAATTCGCACTTCCCGCAACTGCAGCACGTCTACGAAACCAAGAAGGGACATCCCGAAGAGCTATTCAACATCATGCTGTCACTTGCGGGTTGCCTGACCACGTTTTCGACAAAGGTGCATCCGCGGGATCTGCCGAAGTACGATCACGATGACATCGAGCCGCCGTTCACGGATCTCGACGAGAAGGTGCGGGATCTACTGGAAACCGTGGTGCCGAGCAACTACATTTCGCTGCCGATGAAGCTCGTCTCGCCGCACATCTACGCGACGGCGCTCGCCGACGACAAGTACTTCCGCGACACGCGCATGTACATCGCGATCTCGAGCGAGATGAACGAAGGCGAGCTGATCGCCAAGGCGCCACAGTTGATCAAGGTCTGTTCGGCGAATCACATTGAGCATCTCGTGCGGCAGGCCCTGCCCGGCGTGGTGATGACGCATACGCCGCGGCCCCCGGCTGCGATTCCAATGAAGCTGAACTATCAGTACTTCAGCCTGAACATGAGCGGCGTGTATTGGGAAGCGGTGTTGCGCGGCCGCAACCTCGCGGCCTACGTGCCCGGTGACTTTCCCGCCCCGCAACTCGAATTGATCGTGCTGCTTCCGGAGTAGCTTGTGCGGACGCATCACGCGCCGCACAAGCGCGGTTTCACCCGCCGCGCGTTCTTCGAACAGGCGTTGTGTCTGGCGGCCCTCCGCGCAGGTGTGGCGCGCGCGCAGAGCACTGCTTTGGACGCCGCGCTTTTCGACATCGAGAAGGTTACCGGTGGCGCATGGCTCGCTCTGGCAAAGCCCTCGATCCTCATCAACTCGAACGCGGCGATCTTCGAACTCTCCGAAGGCTTGCTTGTCGTGGACACGCACTCGAAGCCCTCGGCCGCGGCGGCGCTGGTGGCCCAAATCCGCCGGGAAGTCAGTGAGAAGCCAGTGCGCTACGTGGTGAACACGCACTTCCACTATGACCACGCGCATGGCAACGCGGCCTATCGTCAGCTCACGCCTCGCGTCGACATTCTCGCCACGGCAACCACTCGCGC
>JAEUQE010000114.1:0-22599 GCA_016789785.1 Bryobacterales bacterium | reverse complement strand
TTGGCGGAGGTCGAGTTCACGCAAGTGCTGCCGGGACATGGATCGCTCCAAACGTCGAAGGCTCGCCTGGATCAGATGCGCGCGTACATCGAAGAAGTGAATGAGGCGGTGATCAAGCTGAAGCGGGCGGGTCGGTCTTTGGAAGAAGTGAGGGAAGCGGTGGGGCCGCGATCACTCAAGACCGTGGCCGGCGATTGGGGCCGCTACGTCGCGGAGATGACAGGCAAGTATCGCTGGATCGCGCCGGATGCGGGTGTGTGGAAGGCGATTGAGGAAGGCGTGCGCGGCAACGTCACAGCGATCTATACGAAAGCTTGAACTCCGCCGCCAGCCGGTCAAGCCCCTCCCAGGTGACATCATTCAAGGGAATGCCGTCGCGGCGGTACGCGGTTTCGGTCTCGGCTTCGAGCCCTCCCGGAGCATACAGCTTCGTGGAAGGATCCGTGGGCCGGCTTTCGCGAATCTGGCGAATCACACCATCCACGCGAGTCCGGAAACGCTCCACGTTTTCAAACGCAGCGATGTGGATCGCAACGAACAAATGCCCATCGAGGCCAGGCTTGGGACCATCGATCATGTTGCCGAGTTCTGTCCCGTAGGCCGCGCCGGACAGCATGGACGCCAACACGCCAAACACCAGCGCCAACCCCACACCCTTATATTCGCCGATCGGCTGCAGCAGGCCTTTGATTGCCTTTTCCGTCTCGGTGGTCGGCGCGCCCTCTTCGTCGAACGCCCAGGTGGATGGAATCGGATAGCCCTTTTGATGGAAGATGCGAATCTTGCCGTGAGAGGAATAACTGAATGCGGCATCCAGAACGATAGGGGCTTCGCTCTTCGCGGGGATGGCCACGGCAAGCGGATTGATCCCGATGATCTTGTCCTTCCCGCCCCATGGCGCCATGGTCGGCAGCGCGTTGGTCATCGCAAGGCCGATCATGTTCTCAGGCAGTGCCATCATGGCGTAGTGGAACATCGCGCCACAGTGATTGCTCCCGCGAACCGCGGCAATCGCGACATTGGTGGTCCGAGCCCGCTTCAGCGCATGGGACATCGCGAAGTGCGAGCCGATCGCGCCCATGCTGTTGCCGCCATCCACAACCAGAGCCGCCAGATTGTCTTCCACGATTGAGGGACGCCCGCGCGGATTCACGCCGAGCTTGCGAAGCTTATCGACGTACTCCGGAACACGCAGCACGCCGTGAGAATGAATGCCGCGCACATCCGCGGCCACCAGTGACGCAGCCAACACCGAGGCGTCCGCCGGCGCCATTTCACATGTGGCGAAGATCTGCTCCACCAGGGCGTGCAGATCACGTTCGGCGATACGCCGCTCGTGCTCGGAACCCGGATAGGCCGACATGTCAATCGAGAGTCTTCACGCTGACGGGAGGAGTGTTCTGGCAGGCGATGCTGTCCGTAACGCCCGATGCGATCAGCGCACAGGCATTGTCTGTCGCGGCACGGCGGGCTTTGTCGGGAGTTTCTCCCGATGCCGTGCGGCACGCCTGCCGGCCTTGATACTGCATGCACACTTCCACGCGATTGCGCTTCAGGCTCAAGGTCGAGTACACGATCATTGCGATGAACGCGATGGCAGCCACGGCAATCCACAGGCCGGTCTTCTTCATCTACACCTGCTCCTCATCTATACCTGCTCTTCAAAGAAGCTGCCCATCTTGCGGAATTTCTGATAGCGGTCTTCGATCAACTGCGCGGGCGTCATGCCCTTCAATTCCTGCAAGGCCATGCGCAACGCGGTTCGAAGCAACTCCGCCGCCTGCTGGTGATTCTCGTGCGCCCCGCCCGGGGGCTCAGGAATGATCGCGTCCACGAGTTTCAACCGCAGCAGATCGGGAGCAGTGAGCTTCAGTGCGTTCGCGGCTTGCTCGGCTTTCCCCGCATCGCGATAGATGATGGCCGCGCAACTTTCCGGCGAGATCACGCTGTAGATGCTGTTCTCCAACATGTACACGCGATTTCCGATCCCCAACGCGAGTGCGCCGCCGCTACCGCCTTCGCCGATCACGACAACGATGATCGGCACACCCAGCCGCGACATCTCGCGGAGGTTCCATGCGATTGCCTGTGCCTGCCCGCGCTCCTCGGCATCAATTCCGGGGTAGGCGCCGGGCGTGTCCAGCAGTGTAACAATCGGACGGCCGAACTTCGCCGCCAGACTCATCACGCGCATCGCTTTGCGATAACCCTCGGGCTTCGGCATGCCAAAGTTGCGCAGCAGTTTCTGCTTCGTGTCGCGGCCTTTCTGCTGGCCGATCACCATCAGCGGCTCGCCGTCGAACATGCCCATGCCGCAGACTATGGCCGCGTCTTCGCCATACGCGCGATCGCCGTGAAGTTCCTGAAAGTCGGTAATCAGAGCGCCAATATAGTCGAGGGTATGCGGGCGTTTGGGGTGCCGCGCCAATTGTACGCGCTGCCAAACCGCACTGGTCCCCGGCTGAGGCGCCAATGTTTCTTGTGTGTCCACGTAATTCCTATTCTATGAAAAGCGCTTGCGGCGCATCAGCCCGCCAGCACCTCGTACGACTCCGGCCCGCAGATTCGTTGCACCTCGTTGACAAACTCCTTATCGGGGCGGACCTTCGCAGGCAGATCGAGCACCACCGAAAAGTCTCGAGGTTTCTCCAATCGCAGGCGCACGTCGGTCTCGCCCGGCTTGCGGCCAATCAGTAATCGTAGCGCTTCGGCACGCTCAGGTGACCCCAGCCCGACCTTGATCGAGATCAATGCAGGGTAGTTCACGCGCGCCAGATCCATCGGGATGATGTCCTGCACATTCAACCGGGGCGCGGCGTTCTCTTCCGGCAGCACAGCCGCGCGCACCATCACGGCCTTGTCTTCCTGCATCATCGGCGTGAGCACCTCGAAGTTGGTATTGAACACCATGGCTTCCAGCGATCCATACCAATCCTCAAATTGCATGATCGCGAAGAGCTTGCCTTCCTTGTTGCGCTTCTTCTGGATCGCGGTGAGAATACCGCACACCTTCACCTCGGTCCCACGGGAGAGACCTTCCAGCGTCTCGGTTGTGTGCTCCGTGAGTTCCTTCACCTTGTCGCGGAACGGGTCGAGCGGATGCCCCGTGACGTAAATGCCGAGCAGTTCCTTTTCTCCGGCGAGTTTCTCTTCCGGCGTCCATTCGGGCAATTCCGGCAGTGGCGGCGGCACATGTCCCTCAGGGCCTTCGTCGAAGGAGAACAGCCCGGCCTGCCCGCTCAGGCGGTCCTGCTGCACGCGCTGGCCGGCTTCGAGGGCGCCTTCCACCACCGCGAACATGCGGCTGCGCGCGGCCCCAAGCGAGTCGCACGCACCCGCGCGAATCAGGCTCTCGATCATACGGCGGTTGATCGCCGTGAGATCCACTTCCTCGCAGAGTTGGTGCAACGAAAGGAAACGTCCGAGTTTGTTGCGCGCCTTCACGATCGCTTCCACGGCGCCCACACCGAGGTTCTTGATGGCGCCAAGTCCGAAGCGGATCGCATCGCCATCGGGAGTGAAGTTCAAGTCGCTGAAGTTGACATCCGGCGGAAGTACCTTGATGCCCATCTCACGGCACTCATTGATGTACTTCACGATCTTCGCGGTGTTGCCCGTTTCCGAGGTCAGCAGCGCGGACAGAAACTCGAGCGGATAGTGCGCCTTCAGGTACGCCGTCACGTAGGCGAGATAAGCATAGGCCGCCGAGTGCGACTTGTTGAAACCATAGCCTGCGAACTGCTCCATCAGATCGAAGATTTTCTCCACCTTCTTCTGTGGATAGCCTCGCTCCAAAGCACCCTTGATGAAGCGCTCGCGCTGCTTGGCCATCTCAGCGGCGTTTTTCTTACCCATGGCGCGGCGGAGCAAGTCCGCGTCACCGAGCGAGTAGCCGGCAAGCAGGTTCGAGATCTGCATCACCTGCTCCTGATACACGATGACGCCGTAGGTTTCTTCAAGGACCGTCTTCAACGGAGGAAGGTCGTAGCTCACTTCCTTGCGTCCGTGCTTGCGGTCAATGAAGTCGTCGATCATGCCGCCCTGAATCGGACCTGGACGATACAGCGCGTTCAGCGCGCAAAGGTCTTCAATGCGGGTGGGTTCGTAGCGGCGAAGGATGTCGCGCATGCCGGAGGATTCGAACTGGAACACGCCGCTCGTATAGCCTTTTGAGAAGATCTCGTAGGTTTTCGGATCGTCGAGCGGCAATTCTTCAATCGTAATGCTGGTTCCGCGATGCTTCTTGATGAGGTTGACGGCGTCGTGAATGATCGTCAGCGTGGTGAGACCCAGGAAGTCCATCTTGAGCAGCGAGAGTTTCTCGAGGCCCACCATGTCAAACTGGGTCACAACTTCGTCGCGGTTGGTCTTGTACAACGGGACGAGTTCCATCAGCGGAACCGGCGAGATCACGACACCCGCGGCGTGAACGCCCGCATTGCGCGCCAAGCCCTCCAGCCCCTGTGCGACGCCAAGCACTTCCTTCACGCGCTCATCCTTGCGCATCGCATCCTGTAGCGCGGGCTCCTGCTCAATCGCGTCCTTCAGCTTGATGTTGAGAGTGGGAGGAATCAGCTTGGTGAGCTTTTCCACGTCGCCGAAGGTCATGTCGAGCGCGCGGCCCACATCCTTGATTGCAGCCTTTGCCGCCAGCGTTCCGAACGTGATGATCTGCGCCACCTGCTCGCGCCCGTATTTCTCGGTGACGTACTGAATCACTTCGCCGCGCCGGTGCGTGCAGAAGTCGATGTCGATATCGGGCATCGAAATGCGTTCCGGATTGAGGAACCGTTCGAAGAGCAGGCCATACTGCAGCGGGTCGACGTCGGTGATCTCCATCACATAGCCGACCAGACTGCCGGCCGCCGATCCGCGGCCTGGACCAACGGGAATCCCCACGGACTTCGCAAAGCGGATGAAGTCCCACACGATGAGGAAGTAGCCTGAGAACTTCATCTTCTGGATCATCCGGATTTCGAGATCCAGACGATCGACATATGCGCCGAGTTCGTTCTTCAGCAGGCCCTGCGCGCGCATGCGCTCCAATCGCGGCCGCCGCTTCTCAAAGCCCTGCCGCGCGACGTACTCGAAGTAGGTGTCCGTGGTATGGCCATCGGGCACCTCGAATTTCGGGAATGGCTCGGCCACCTTTTCGAGCTTGACGTTCGTGCGCATCGCGATGTCGAAGGTGCGATCCAGCGCATCCTGGAAATCGCCGAAGAGCGTCTCCATTTCGGCGCGCGACTTCAGGTAGAACTCTTCCGTCGTGAAGCGCATCCGGTTGGGATCGCTCATCGTCTTGCCGGTCTGGATGCACATGAGGATCTCGTGCATGCGGCAGTCCGTGCGCCGGAGGTAATGCGCGTCGTTGGTGGCGACCAGCGGGATGTCCGTCTCCTTCGACATCTTCGCAATCAGCGGGAGCACCTTCCGGTCTTCCGGCAGGTTGTGATCCTGAATCTCGAGAAAGAAGTTGCCCTTGCCGAACATGTCTTCGTACTGGAGAGCGATCCGGCGGGCGTCGGCATAACGGTCGGCGAGAAGAGTTTCGTTCACGTCCCCCTGCAAGCATGCGGAAAGGCCGATCAGCCCTTTCGAGTGTTGCGCGAGAAGGTCCTTGTCGATGCGTGGCTTGTAGTAGAAGCCGTCCAGAAAGCCCGTGGAGACGAGCTTGATGAGATTGCGGTAGC
Organism: Bryobacterales bacterium; assembly: GCA_016789785.1. The sequence continues at coordinate 16,909 of JAEUQE010000114.1, read as the reverse complement.
CCTCCTGCGTTTCGCAGAGGAGAACCAGATGGTTATAGCGGGAATCCGAGCGGCTCTTATGGTCCTTCGGCGCGACGTAGACCTCGCACCCGATCACCGGATGGACGCCATACTCCTTGGCTTTGTTGTAGAACTCCACCGCGCCGAAGAGGTTGCCATGGTCCGTCATGGCGATCGCCTGCATGTTCTGGCTGGTGACGATCTTCATCATCTGGCCGATTTCGCACGCGCCGTCGAGAAGTGAGTAGTCAGTGTGGTTGTGGAGATGGACGAAGGGCCTGTCGGACATCGGTGTTCGAATCCTAGAGTCGGTCGGGGGGAAGGCTCTTTCCATCATCGCGCTTCGGGCGGATTCGGCACAAGCGGCCTGGTCGTGGTGGGGCCGAACCGTGAGATTCCTGGAGGCGATCCGCGAAGCAGTGGTAGTATGCGTTCGAATGATCCTTCTTGGCGAGGATCCAATGAGGGGTTTTCGGCCATGGAACGCACGTACCGTAATGACTGCGTTCCCAACGCCACGGAGAGACAGCGATGATCCACATAGTGAAACAAGGCGAGTACCTGTCGCTGATTGCGCAGAAGTACGGCATCCCGAACTGGCAGACTCTGTACAACCATCCCAACAACGCCGAATTCAAGAAGAACCGGCCCAACCCGAACCTGATCTATCCGGGTGACAAGCTGTTCATTCCCGGCCAGCCCGGCTCCACGCCCAACCCGGGACCTACACCCGCGCCAGCACCAACACCAGCGCCTGGAGCGTCTGAGTTCAACCTGATGGTGGTCGATGCATTGACCGGCGGCGCCTATCCTAAGCTGCACTTCAGCCTGCGCCTGCCGAACATGTCGATGATCGAAACCGTTACCGATGCGAACGGCATGATTCGGCTGACCGGCCCCAACATTACGCGGGGCATGGTGACGATTCTCTCCATTCGCGACAAGAACGGGTCACCGGAAATCAACTTTGATCACTATGGGCAGAGCCTGCCGACCGAAGCCAGCCACCTGCTGCGCATTCCAAATGTCCGCCCCGTGGCCGATGACGTTGCCATGCAACACAGCATCATTCGCCGCTCGGTTTGGGGCAAGCGGAAGCCCGACTACGCCAACATGGAGCCCGACTGGAACTATGGGATCGCTGCGATCCACCATTCCGGAAACGGCGGCCTGAAGGACCCGGTGGCAATCGAGTCCAAGCACATGGGCGAACGCGGCTATTCCGACGTGGGCTACCACTTCATGATCGCTCCCAGCGGACAGATCTACGAGGGCCGCTGCCTGTGGCTCAAGGGCAGTCATATCTTGAGAGCCAACACCGGCAAGGTCGGCATCCTCATCATGGGCGACTTCCATCCCTGGAAACCGAGAGGCAATAACTGGGACGACGCGGTCGACATCTGGACGGATCAGCCAACCCAGGCACAACTGAACGCGGCAGAAGGACTGATTCGGACCCTGAGAATGAAGTTCGGATCGTTGGGTAAGCTGGGGGGCCATCGCGATTACGGCTCTTCGGAGTGCCCCGGCGACATCCTTTACGCAATGCTGCCGGGGATGCGCAAGAATGTCGGCTTGGGGGGACCGTAAGCTGTGAGGCTGATGCGCGTTCTGCTGACGCTGGTGGCAGTCTGGTCGCTGGCGGTCAAGCTGTTCACCACCGAGTTCTATCTGCCCGACGACCCGACCTCGGGGATTGCCTGGCGGAGTTCGCCATCCTGGTCCAACCGCGAGCTACACAAGGAGTTGCCCTCGCCGCCAAGCCGGATCATTGCGCAAAGTGAAAACGGTCCGATTCTCGAGGGGCCTTACCGTTTGCTGGTGAGTTGGGGCTGGCTGACACTGCTGGTGGCGGCGGGGTTGTCGTTTGTTGTGGGCCCGCGAAAGCGGGCGTAGGTCATTGCTGGCGCCGGCCGGGGCCCACAGGATCAGTACCGGCGCGGCGTAATCGGCCTTGCCGCGATCGGCCGCGGACGAAACGTCGCGACTCGCGGCTGCGAACGCGGAATGGGCCTTGGCTGAAACGACCTTGGGCGAGTTGCGGCTCGCGGGCGAAACTGGAAGTTCGTGCTGGCCTGGGGCGCTCGCCGTGGAGCGATTGGACGGCTGCGGATCGGCGTTGGCTGATAGTTCGACATGCCACGCCGCGCGCCTGTCCGGCGCTCTGGACTCTGCGCACCGAGCGCACCGAAAATCACGAGGATCAGAAACGCCACTCGGATCATGGCAGCGGCATCACCGGATCTGGTCCGGCCTCCTTCGGTGTCTGGATCACTTTCACGATCTTGCGTTCCGGCACGGAGATCACGAAGATTTTGTCCTGATCCTGCACGCCCGCAAAGGCATACTGGCCGTCGGGCGTCATGGTCAACGAAAGCGGATCGCCTCCGAGCGGAATGACCTTCGTTTCTTTCCTCGTGGACACATCTGCGAACGCAACCGCCTGGCCAGCTTGCAGGTTGTAGATCAGCGTCTTGCTATCTGGCGTCATCACGATCCGCGCGGGTCCTTTGCCCGTCGCAATCGTCCCGGTGCGTTCGTTCTTCGCGGGATCGATGATGGAAATCGAGTTGCCATTGGAGTTGGTGATGTAGATCGTCTTGCGATCGTTCGAGAGCACACCACCCTGTGGGCGCGCATCCGTGGGAATCAGTTTCACATTGCCACTTTCCAGATGCACAGCCGCAATGGTGTTCGACGTGGAGTTGCTCACGTACGCCCATTTGCCATCCGGCCCGAAGAGCACCATATGCGGGTCCTCGCCCTTCACGTCGTAACGGCGCAGAATCTGGCGAGTGGTCAGATCAATCAGCAGCAAGCCGTCGGGATTCTCGGTGGTGCACACCAGACGGTTGGTCTTCGCATCGAGATCCATCCCGTGGGGACGGCGGTTGGCGCCAAGATCGATCACTCCGGCTTTCTTGCGGCCGGCCAGATCGATGATCGAAATGGTGTTGCCCCCTTCCCCTGCGTACTGCATCCAGAGAATGCCATTGTCAGAGATATAAGCGAGCTTGCGATCCGCGGAGAACACGATTTCGTGAGGGTGTGTGCCGACTTTCACGCCAGCCACACGCTTGCCCGACGCGTCGTAGAACCCGGCCGCACCGGCCTTCTTCTCCACCACCACCATGTTCGGGATCTCGGCGGCACAGGCGAGACTTGAGGCAATCAGAAGGAAGAGCCACATGACTCCCGCATTATATCGACGAGCGGGTGGGATTGGATCGGTTGGAATGCCTGCGAGTACAATGAGGCGGCGCATGAAGTTTGAAGAGGCTCCAATCCTGCACGCGCGTCCTACACAACAGGATGTTCCGCACGCACCCATGAGGAACTTTTCCCTCCCACCAGGGTTATGCTGTGGCATGATGAATCGCCGTGACTTTCTCCGCGGCAGCGCTGCTGCCCTGCTCGCGCCCAATCTCTCCGCCGCCCGCAAGCCGAATGTCATTCTGATCGTCGCCGATGACCTTGGCTACGCCGGGATTGGCGTACAAGGCTGCGACGACATCCCCACTCCCCATATCGATTCCATTGCACGCAACGGCGTCCGTTTCACGAATGGGTATGTTTCGTGCCCAGTGTGCAGTCCCACACGTGCCGGTCTGATCACGGGCCGCTATCAGCAGCGCTTCGGCCATGAATTCAATCCCGGTCCGGCCGCGCAGGCAAGCGACAACTTCGGACTCCCGCTCAACGAAGTGACGCTGGCTGACCGCATGAAGTCCCTGGGCTACGCGACCGGAATGGTGGGCAAGTGGCATCTCGGCTACCGTAAGGAATTTCTGCCGCCCAAGCGCGGCTTCGATGAGTTCTTCGGATTTCCCGGCGGAGCGCACTCCTATCTGAACTCGCGCGAACGGGATCGGGACGGCAATCCGGTGATGCGAGGCATGGAGGAGGTGGAGGAGAAGGAGTACCTCACAGATGCCCTTGGCCGCGAGGCAGCAGCATTCATGGAGCGAAGAAAGAACGCGCCATACTTCCTGTACCTGCCGTTCAACGCCGTGCATGCGCCGATGGAAGCAGTGCAGCGGTACGAGTCACGATTTACGTCCATCACCGATTCGCGGCGCCGCACCCACGCTGCGATGATGGCCGCCATGGACGACGCGATCGGCAAGGTGCTGGCGAAGGTTCGCGAACACAAACAGGAGGAAGACACGCTGATCTTCTTCATTAGCGACAATGGCGGACCGACGGCGCAGACAACATCGAAGAACACGCCCCTGCGCGGCTTCAAGGGCCAGGTGCTCGAAGGCGGTATCCGCGTTCCATTCCTGATGCAGTGGAAAGGGCACGTGCCCGCCGGCAGGGTCTACGACAAGCCAGTGATCGCGCTCGACATTCATCCGACCGCCGTCGCAGCGGCCGGTGGCAAGGCGCCGGCGCTCGATGGCGTCGACCTGGTTCCTCACGTCCATGGCAAGACGGCTTCCGATCCGCACGACAGGCTCTATTGGCGATTTGGCCCACAGGCGGCGGTCCGGAAGGGAGACTGGAAACTGCTGAACACTGGCGACGGCGACTGGCAACTCTACAACCTGAGGCAGGACATCAGTGAGACGAAGAATCTGGCGTCCGCGGAGTCAGCAAAAGCACAGGAGTTGAAGACGGACTGGGAGGCCTGGAATCGCGAGTTGAAGCCACCGGCTTGGCGCACGGAAAGGCAGGGCAAGAAAGGAAAGAAGAAGCGCGCTTAGCACCAATACTCACTTCGGTGCCGGCTACGGTAACGCAGCCTTCAGGCTGACGCCTCGACAATCGTGTCGAGGACTGTGGTCGGGGCCAGCGAATCGCCCCAGGTGGAGCACAAGCGCTCGGCCAGCAGGACGGTTAGGCGGTTTGGGATCTCGGCGATCGCACGTGTTCGTTCACCTCGCCTTACACCGAGATGAGTCAGTCTATTCTTAGTCTCGGGCGCGGCAGGCTTAAGCCTAGCGCTACCGAAAGGTACGCCGCGTCAGAATGCGAAAGTGAAGAGTATTGGTGCTAGAGTGACGGAAGAACCATGAACATCTTCCTCACTGGAGCAACCGGCTACGTCGGCAGCGTGATCGCGGAGGAACTGCGCAAAGCGGGCCACACCGTCAGCGGGCTGGCGCGGTCGCAGGACGCAGCCGCGAAGCTGAAGGCAAGTGGCGTCGAGCCCATCAGCGGCGATCTCACGGCTCCGGCGGCCCTACGCACCGCGGCTGCACGGGCCGACGGTGTGATTCATGCCGCGATGTCGTGGGGCGCCGATACCGCCCAAGTGGACGAAGCCGCTGTCCGCACAATTCTTGACGCGCTGGCTGGATCCGGTAAGCCCTTTCTCTACACGAGCGGCGTGTGGGTGCTGGGCGACACCAAGGGCCATGTCGCCGGCGAGATCTGGAAGCCGCGCCCACCCGCAATCGTTGCGTGGCGGCCGGCAGTGGAGCAGCTTGTGATGGGCGGAGGGGAACGCAAAGTGCGTGGAATCGTGATCCGGCCCGCGATGGTCTATGGGCGTGGCGGCGGATTCACGGCCGGCTTCGTGAAGGAGGCCCGGCAGACCGGCGTTGTTCACATCGTGGGAGACGGGAACAATCACATGAGCTTCGTGCCCGTGGAGGGATTGGCGAAGCTCTATGTGCTCGCCGTGGAGTCGCCCCTTGGCGGTGAGTTGTTTCTTGCGGCCGATGGCCCCGCGTTCACGGTGCGCAGTGTCGCCGAAGCAACGGGTGCGCGGGTGGAGACGATCCCTCTCGATGTGGCCCGCACGCAGATGGGACCGCTGGCTGATGCGCTGATCATGGATCAACGCGTCATGACGACCAAGGCAGGCCGCCTGCTTGGATGGGATCCCCGCTATCCAAATGTGCTCGAAGAAGTGAAACGCATGATGGCCTCCTGACATCTACTGTCAGCGGGAGGCGATTCGTTGGGCGACTACCTGATTCTTGCGGCCAAAGTGATCGGCCTTGGCATTCTGCTCTATTGCGGCTACCACGCGTTGCGGCTTGCGGTGCGTGCGTGGGTCGCTTGGCGTGTGGCGATGCGGGCGGGCGTGGCACTGAAGGCTCTGGTGTCGGCGGTGATGGGTGCCGCCTATGGCTTGAGCCCGGTGGACGCAGTCCCGGATGTGTTCGTTGGCGTGGGATGGGTGGACGATCTCATCGTCCTGATGGCCGTCTGGTTCTACATCAAACACCTTGGCCGGCGGTTGCCTCTGCGGCAGATCACTCCGGCGGGGATCGGTAAACTGCCGGGATAGGGGTTCCCGGTCCTGCGCGCCGGTGGCATTGGGTGGGACTAAGTTGCGAGAATGGCAGGAGAGCACTCTTATGCGCAAACCACTCCTGGCCGGCAACTGGAAGATGTACAAGAACGCCGGCGAAACCAAAGCATTCTTCGAGAAATTCCTTCCCCTGGTTGCGGCGTCCACGCACGCGGACATCGTCATTTGTCCGACCTTTATCAACATCCCGGCAGCCGTTGAAGCTACCGAAACCAGCCGCGTCGAGATCGGCGCGCAGAACTTGTATTGGAAGAACGAAGGCGCGTTCACGGGCGAAGTGTCGGGGCCGATGATTCTGGCCGCCGGCGCGAAGTGGGTCATCATTGGCCACAGCGAGCGCAGGCAGTTCTTCGGCGAGACCGACGCCACCGTTCTGCAGCGGACGCAGGCTGCCCTGGCGTGCGGGCTGAAGCCGATTGTCTGCGTCGGCGAGTTGCTGGCCGAGCGCGAGGCGGGGGAAACCGAACTCGTGCTGAAGACGCAGTTCGAAGGCGGCATCGCGCCTCTGACACCAGAGCAGTTCGCTCAGGTGACTATCGCTTATGAGCCGGTGTGGGCGATTGGGACGGGCAAGACCGCAACGCCGGAGATCGCCGCCGATGCACACCGTGCGTTGCGAGGTCTGGTTACGGCGAAGTTCGGCTCCGATGCAGGTGCGGCGACACGGATTCTCTATGGCGGCAGTGTGAAGCCGGACAACGTGAAGGGCTTGATGGCGCAGCCGGAGATCGATGGTGCGCTGGTCGGAGGCGCGAGCCTGGAGGCGGCGTCGTTCTCGGGGATCGTGAATTTCTAGATTGAATGGATCAGCGGCGGCGGCTTCCCGGGCTGGGGTTGCTGCCGCTGCCGAACCCGGATCCGCTACCGGCCCCCGACCCACTGCCGAATCCGGATCCGCTGCCAAATCCAGAGCCCGAGCCTGTTCCGAAACCACTCCCCTGTCCGAAACCACTGCCTTGTCCGAAGCCACTGCCTTGTCCGAAACCGGTATTTGGCTTGCCCGTGCCGACGGTGTTTCCAGGATTCATCTGTCCCTGAGGAACCTGGCCTATGCTGCCCCCACCGCCGCCCATCACGGGGTCACGTTTGGCGTCGTAGAGAAACTCCCACTCGTTGTACAGACTGCGATCGTTGACCAGCTTAATGCCCTCGGCTTCGTACTTGCTCGCCACGCCTGCGATTCCGGCGCCGAACGTTTGCCCACCCAGGCCGGCACCGGCAGTGCCGGGAGCGCCCCGCGGAGTGGTGAGGATGCGATTGATCATATCGCGAGCATTCGCGTTCTGCGGCTGGCCCATGGCGGGCTGGCTAACGCCAGGCTGAGGATACGATGGTTGACCCTGTGTCTGAGAGTTCGCAGGCACTTGGGTTCCATATCCGGGATACTGAGGTTGCTGTGGCTGCGGCGTCGTAATCCGCATGGAGGGATTATAGGGAAACCCGCCCTGCTGACCCTGAACCTGCGCAAACCCGGCCCCCTGTCCCTGAGGAAAGCCTTGCTGTGGGAATCCTTGCTGAGGAAACCCCTGCTGCGGAAACCCTTGTTGCGGCATGCCCTGCTGTGGAACACCCGGAGGCTGAGGCAATCCACCTTGCGCGGCCATCCCTGTTTGCTGCTGCGGAAAGCCGGGTGCCTGCTGCTGTTGCTGACCTTGCTGCTGCATGTAAGCCGATAGCGGCGCGCCGATCCCACCGGCATGCGGCTGCTGTTGACCCTGCTGCTGTTGTTGCTGCTGCAGCGCCATCATCTGTTGTTGTTGCTGTTGCAGAAGCTGCTGCTGCATCTGCTGCTGTTGCTGTTCAGGCGTCAGCCCCTGCCCCTGATTCGGATTGAAGTAGCCACCGCCGTTGTTCTCGACACCACCGCCCTGCCCCGGCGCGCCGGCCATATCGCTCTGCCGCATGCGATTCGCGATGGTCGCCCCGCTCTGGCCCTGCGGCTGCGTGGAGCCGATGGAAGGGCCCTCGGTGATGAAAGTGTTCTGGTTGCCCTGACCTTCCTTCTGCCCCTGGTTCAACACACTGTCGGTGAACTCGCCGTTCGGCCCGATATGGATCAGCCGCCATTCATCCTTGCCAGTCATCGGATCGACGTAGCGCCTGCGAAGGAAGCGCTTGCCGTTCGTCCGTTCGAGCGCTTCGATGGTGGGGGGATACTGGCGCACCTTGCGTACGTAGAGTTGGATGGCGCGGCGATACTCCAGACCTCGCTCGACCAGGATCTCCTCGCGCAGACGCTGCGATTCGAAGGCGACCCGCGGAAGTTCGAGATAGATGGTCAGCGCCGCCGCGGCTGCCAGCAGAAACACGAACATCAGCACGAAGCCTTGCTGGTTCTTGCGCGACGGCGAGACCGGCCGGCCGTAGCGAATCGAAGCTGGAGCGTGGTACTTCATGGCAACCTATCCATTCGCAGGAGGTTCTTCTAACGGAAGTGACTGCTGATGCTTATGCTCGGTGTCCTCAACCACTACCGAGTTCAAGCCAATGCGCACCACCTTATAACGGCGCTTGATCAACTCGCCCTCCCCTGCCACAAAGATCTCCTCGCCTTCCAGGAAGAATGCGCGTTTGGCGCCGCTCTTCGGAGAACTGAAGCCATAAAACTTTAGAGGGATGGGAGGAGGTGGAGGTTTCGGCGGCTCCACGGCCTTCGGCGGATCGGGCGGCTTGGTCTCGGGGCCCATCGCGCGGGCCAGGTATCCCCTCTTCGGCGGAGTTGGCTTCGCCGGCCCGACATTGATTGTCGGCGCAGGCGTGGTGGGCGCAGGCGCGGCGGAGAAATCGAACAACGAGCGCTGGCCACCTTCGATATTCACGTTCTGCAACTTCGCTACAAGGTCCAGACGAAGGGTCGGATCCACCTTCATCGGATCGGGCCGGTTCTTCGGATCAGGGGCGAGCGACGGAATGAACTGCCCGACGGACCGCCCGGCCCGCCGTTCCCGCGACGCACGCGGAGGTACGTTCTGTGAGGGTGGAGGATCCGGCAGACCCTGGACCGCGGGCGCATTGGATGGCCGTGACTTGGCCGCCTGCTGCGCTTCCGGCGGCAGATCGGGACCGGAAAGCACGTTCGTATAGATGGAGTAAGCGGCCACCAGACTGAGCGCACCGAGCGCGATCATCTTGTTCTTCTCGGCACCGAGCTTCATGGTCTGCCTCCCGCCACAGGTTGCACTACGGCCTTCCCAGGCGACACCCCAGGCTGGGCCATGGCCGGGCTGGAGGCTGGCGCCGCACCGGAAGCCTCCGCCGCGGAAGCTTCGGGTGTCACATTCTGCGCAAGCGATGTCTTCTGCCCGGGCAATTGCGGCACCGGCTCCTCACGAACAAAGACGTTCACCTTGAGGTTGATGTTCAGCACACCCTGCCCGCCCTGCTGCGGCGCGGCCGTCATGCTCTCCACAATGAAGAAACGCGGGGAGCGATCCAGCCGGTTGGCATACTGAACCAGGTCGGCGTAGGTCCCTTCATAGTTCGCCGTAATGGTCATCATGCTGAGATCATCGGACCCTTCAATGGGCTCGAACGCGAAGCTGTGCTCCTTGGGCTTGATGCCCGAAGCTTTCGACATGGTGATCAGCTCATTCACCAATGTCGACGATGCGGTCCTGCGTCCCAGAAAGAACTTCGTGAGAAACAGCTCACCTTCCTTGCTTGCTTTCTCCGACTTCGTGGTGAGCACCGTCAAACGGTCGATCTGCTGCTTGCGTTGAAGCTGCTGCTTCTTCAAATCGGCCAGCTTCTTCTCGAGTTGTTCGGGCGAATCCTCCCAGGGACGGAACGCAAAGAGCGCGGCAACAACGTTCGCCAGCAGAAGAATGCCGAGCACGATGCGCGCGGTCACTCGCGGATCGCGAACGTTGACTTTCGTCAGGCCGCCTCCGGCGAGTTTTCCCTTGAGCGCGCCGATCTTCAACGCCCCGAGGCTGTCCTTGATCTTAGAGCTTCTGGGCATAGTTCACACTCACGCGGTAACGATAGAGAGGCTCGGTTTGCGAGGGAGGCAGCATGTTGTTGACCTGCGTCGCGCCGAACTGCGGCGAGCCTTCCAGACGCATCAGCATTTCCACGACCGGCTCGGAGGCCTGCGCACCCACCACCATTTCGAGATACACCTGATTTTCGGGCGTGACCTGCGGGCGCACGGAGATGATGCGGACCGTGTGCGGCATCACCTTCTCGAGATCGGAGAACATGCGCGTCCAGGAGATGCTCTTGCGCAGCAACAACTGGTTGAGGAAGATGCTGCGCTCGATCACTTCGCCATTCTGCGGCTGGAGCAGCACTGCTTCAAGCTTGGTCTGCTGCGCGGTCAGGCTCTGTACCAACTGCTCGGCTTTCTGGACATCCATGCGCGCTTCCTTGGCGACATCCTCGCTGACCAGCGCCATGTAGGTCAGCCCGCCCAGCATCACGATGAGGATCGTGCCGAGCAGCCACGAGGCGACCACGAACGGCCGGTCCTTACGGAACGGATCGGTGGCGAGGTTGATTGTCATCCTCATCAGGCCGCTTCTCCTACTTCCATCCCAACACTCTGCAGATAGCCATGCAAGCCCGCATTGAACGGTCCCGGCGGGCCAAACGGCGAGCGCAGCGGCGCCACGCGGGTGTTCAATTCGCTCTCGAGTTCCGCGGCAATGGAGTCGCCAAAAGCGCCGAAACCGCACAGCAGTAAGCGGTCCGGCCGGGCCTTGAATTCGTCTTCAATAAACGCGTAGGTCGGGAAAAGAATGCCGGTCAATTCGTCGGTGCTGACCTCATCCAACTCGACACAGCGGAACACACGCAGCGCGTTATTCTCCGTCACCGCGACACTGAGAACGCGGCCGCTGAGTTTCGCCGTGACCACCAGTCCCGCATCGGGAAGCATGCTCAACGACGAGAGCGACGAAATGGTGACAAAGCCGGGATGCAAGCCGGCCGATCGCAGGGGCGCCTCATAGCGCGCCAGAATCTCGTGCGATACCACGGCCACCACCACATCCCGCTTCTTGCCGCCGGCGCGATGCGGCTGCACCTGATAGGACACACTGGCCGCATCCAGATCAAACGGCACACTCTTCTTCACGCGGAAACGCACCAGCGACATCTGTTCCTGTGGCTCATTGGGGAAGGAATCGAAGTCAAGCACGGCGACGCGCCCGCTGTAGTCCGGCAGCAGAATCGCGGCGGCCCGGCGGCGCTGGTTCGACTGCGGCACCAACCGGTAGATCGCCTCTTCCAGACGCTCCGGCCTGAGTACGTTGTCGCGCACCGGCGACGGCGAAAGCACATCGTTTTCGAGCGGCTCAAAGCCGGTCGATTGCGTCTTGCCGCGATGCGCCCAGGCGATTCCCGCTTCGGAGAATTCAAAGATGAACTCCGGCGGCGGTTCCTGGATCAATCTCTTCAGTTTGGCGCCAATCGACACTTGATTCCTAGCCTTCGATGAATGTAACTTTGTTCACTTCTTTGAGCGTGGAGATGCCCATGCGCACCTTTTCCAGTGCCGACTCTCTCAAGAATCGCATGCCTTCCTCCTTGGCGGCACGCTTGATCTCCGAACCCGGGCGGCGCTCGAGAATCAGTTCGCGGATGCGCTCGCTCAAATCGAGCAGTTCATGAATCGCTGTCCGGCCGCGATAGCCCGTGCCACCGCACTCAAAGCACCCCACGCCTTCGTAAAACGTCACACCACGCCACTCGTCGAGATTCAGCCCGCTATCCACCAGCGCCGCTTCGTCGTAGGCGATGGGCTTCTTGCAGTGCTCACAAATCACGCGCACCAGCCGCTGCGCGAGAATGCAGTTCAGCGCGGAAACGAAGTTATACGGCTCCACGCCCATGTTCAGGAAGCGGCCGAGCACGTCAATCACGTTATTGGCGTGTACCGTGGTGAACACCAGGTGCCCGGTCAGCGCGGCGTTGATGGCGATCTGGGCTGTCTCCTGGTCGCGGATTTCGCCGACCATCACTTTGTCAGGGTCATGGCGGAGGATCGAACGCAGACCGCGCGCAAAGGTCAGGCCCTTCTTCTCGTTCACTGGAATCTGCGTGATGCCCTTGATCTGATACTCGACGGGATCTTCAATGGTGATGATCTTGTCTTCGTCGTTCTTGATCTCCATGATCGCCGCGTACAGCGTGGTGGTCTTACCGGAACCCGTCGGCCCGGTCACCAGCACCATGCCGTAAGGCTCCTTGATGGCGCGGCGGAAGCGGCCGATATCGTGATCCGAGAAGCCGACCACATCGAGATTCAACGACGAGAACTTCTCGCTCATCGACTCTTTGTCGAGCACGCGAAGCACGGCGTCCTCGCCATGCACGGTCGGCATGATGGAGACGCGGAAGTCGATGAGGCGCGACTTGTAGCGCACGCGGAAGCGGCCGTCCTGCGGCACGCGCCGTTCCGCGATGTCCAGTTCGCTCATGACCTTGATGCGGCTGATGATGGTGGAGTGCCACTCCTTGGCGATCGGCGGCATCGCGTACTGCAGCACACCGTCGATGCGGTACTTGATGGCCACTTCCTGATCGCGGGTCTCGATGTGTATATCCGACGCGCGGCGCTCCAGGGCGTTGAAGATCGTGGTGTCAACCAGTTTGATCACCGGGGCGATGTCGGAGTCGACGGCGGTGAGGCGGTCAATGGAGAGCGTCTCGTCCTGATTCTCTTCGTCGCCCACCACGTCGAGCGTGAAGCCCTCGGTCACCTCTTCGAGCACGCGCTGCGACTGCTCGGTCTTCTTCAGAAGATCCGAGATTTGCGAAAGTGTCGCGACCTTCACGTGCAGCTTCTTGGCAAGCAGAATCGCGAGTTCGTCGATGAGATTGAGGTTGCGCGGATCCGCCAGTGCGATCTCAAGAGAACCGTTCTCGGCGTGCAGCGGAACAAAGTTGTACCGGAACATGAGATCCACGGGGATGGACCGGAAGAGATCGTGATCGATGCGGCCTTCCTTGAGGTCGACAAACTCGCACCGGTAACGGGCGGCCAGCATCTTGGCCTGATTGATCTCGACCAGGGGATCATTGAGGCGTGGACGATCCGTCGCCATGACCTAGAGACCTCCTCCCACGGAATCAGAGATTGAGAAGATTGGCAGATACAGCGCCACGAGAACGAACGCGATGAAGCCGCCCATGAAGATCATGATGGCGGGCTCAATCAACGACAACGCGGCGGTCATCTGCGTGGTGACATCATCCTCGTAGAACTCGGCGACGCTGTTGAGCATGGAAGGCAGCGCACCTGTGGATTCGCCGACCTCGATCATGTCGATCGCCAGCGGCGGAAAAATCTTCGTGGCGTCAAGCGACTTCGAGAGGGGCTGGCCCTCCTTCACGGACTGGCGCGACTTCTCAAGAGCCTTGCGCAGCAGCCGCGATTCCATGGAGGTAAACGCCGTTTCGAGGGCCTGCAGAAGCGGAATGCCGCCCATCAGCAGCGTGCTGAGGACGCGGCCCAGTTGCGCCACCTGATACTTCACCCAGATCGCGCCGAGAACCGGAGTGTTGAGCTTCCAACGGTCGAGGATTTCCTTGGCGGACTCCGTGCGCGCCCAAAGCCGGATGCCGACGATCGACCCGATCAGCGTAATGAAGATGGCGACGATATACTCGCGGGCAGCGGTGCCGACAGTGATCAGGAACTCGGTGATCGGCGGCAGCGAGGCGGACAAGCCTGAATAAAGGGTGGCAAACTGTGGCACCACATAGGTCACCATGAAGACGATGAGCGTGAAGACCATCACCGTCAGAACCGCCGGGTAGATCAGGGCCAGCAACAGCTTCTTCTTGATCGCCATCGACAGGCGCTGGTAGGCAAGGTAGCGCTCCAGCACCTCCACCAGTGCGCCCGACTTCTCGCCCGCCATGATCGACGTGACGTAGATGGGCGGAAACACGCCCGCCGCGGCGAACGCATCAGAGAGCAGCATGCCGTTTTTCACTTCGTCCCGGACCACCTGAACATACTTCGACATTTTCGGGTCAGTAAGACGATCGGCCAATAGATCCAAAGACTTGAGGATCGGCAGGCCGGCCTTCACGAGGGTCAGGAATTGCTGGTTGAAGATCAGGAACTTCTCGATGTTGATCTTCTTGCTGCTGCCGACGCCGAGAGTGGAGGCAAGCGAGCGGTTCACGGACTTGATGGTGAAGATGTGGAACCCTTGTTGCGAGAAACGGTCACGCAACTCCCGCTCAGAGTCGGCCTCGGCCACCTGCTCTTTGATTTGGCCCCGCGCGTCGGCGTATTTCAGAAGGAATTCAGCCATCGATTGACACGTAGCCCCATTGTCCCATGGGTGCTTACGAAACGTATGACGGCAGGAGGCTTAAGAGCGTGGAGCCGATATTCGGAATATCCTCCCTTCCTGGCCGATAAGGATCATGCGGGAGCAGTTTTCGATGATCCGGTTGACTCGACTGAACCATGTGCCGATCTACGTGAACTCCGACTTGATCGAGCACGTGGAGGTGACGCCGGATACTGTCATTGCGCTGACAAGTGGTCAGCGATTCATGGTTTTAGAGAGCGCAGAGGACGTGGTGGAGCGGGTGCTGGAGTTCCGGAGGGCAATTCTCAAGGGGCTGGATAGGCCGCCCGAAGTTCGCCGTCCAGAGTCCGAAGACACTGGGGCCGGAAGTGTGCCCGGCAGGCAGGAAGGACTGGATGGCCAGGCGGAATTCGGTGAGCAGGCAGGGGTGAACCGGAAAACGGTGGCGGGATAGATGCAACCGGGAAGCAAGGCCAAAAAGGGTGGGACGCGTCCGGATCTCGCATCGGCGGCCGGACTGCTGATCGCGACCGTCGGAATTCTCGGCGGATTGCTATTGGAGGGCGGAAAAATCGCCGACATCGCCCAGTACACCGCGGCCGTGATCGTATTGGGCGGGACCATGGGAGCCACAATGCTCAACTCCCCGATGCAGACCTTCCGGTCCGCCTTCAAGCGGCTGGCTGTCGTGTTCTTCGAGAAGCACCAACCCGTGGAGGCCGCCATTGAGCAGATCATCGACTTTGCGACCAAGGCGCGGAAATCCGGAATCGTGAGCCTTGAGTCCGAGATCGATTCCATCCAGGAACCCTTCCTCAAGAAGGCCCTGATCCTCGCGGTGGACGGAACGGACCTGCAGGAAATCCGGTCCATGATGGAGTTGGAAATCAGTCAGTTGGAGCACCGTGCCGACTCCGAAGCCAAGGTCTTCGAACAGGCGGGCGGCTATGCGCCGACCGTCGGCATTATCGGCGCGGTGATGGGTCTCATCCAGGTCATGAAAAATCTGGCCAATATTGATGAAGTCGGCCATGGAATTGCGGTTGCCTTCGTCGCCACGGTTTACGGCGTCGGCATCGCGAATCTCTTCTTCCTCCCCGCGGCCGGTAAGATCAAAGCCCGGGCGTCCGAAGAGGTCCGGATGAAGGAGATGATGCTGGAAGGTGTGGCCGCGATTGTCGAGGGCCTGAACCCGAAACTGATTCGCAGCAAACTCGAAGCCTATGCCGATCCGAAACCTGTTAAGGCCCCGAAGAAAGGATGACGTTGTGGCTCGCCGGAGAAGACACGAGGAGAAAGAGAACCACGAACGTTGGCTTGTCTCCTATGCTGACTTCATTACGTTACTATTTGCGTTCTTTGTGGTCATGTTCGCCAGTTCCCAATCCGACAAGGGGCGGGCGCAGCAGGTTTCGGACTCCGTCAAGAGAGCCCTGGAGGAGAATCAGGTGGCCAGCGCTTTGGCGGGTATCCTCGGTGGAACCGTGGACCACAAAGGATCTGGCAACGCCCAGATGCGCGGCCCAGGCGGGGCCCAGAAGGCCACCCAGGAGGCGGTCCGTGGGGTCGTGGAGTTGCAGGCTTCCCAGCAGTTCCTGTCCCGCGAACTGAAGAATCAGATTGATCAGGGGAAGATCGTCGTCAACATGACGCCTCGCGGCCTGGTGGTCAGCCTTCAAGAAGCCGCATTCTTCCCGCCAGGAGACGCCACGGTCTCGGTGGATTCCTATAGCGTGCTGGCGAAGATCGCCGATGCCATCGGGCAATTGCCGAATCCGGTCCGGCTGGAAGGACATACCGATTCGGTACCGATTCATAACACCCGCTTCCGCAGCAATTGGGAGCTTTCGGCGGGTCGCAGCATCGCCATGATGGAGTTGCTCGCTTCGGAGTTCGGTATTCCGCGCGACAAGATGGCGATTGCAGGCTACGCCGATACTGTTCCCGTGGCGGACAACGAATCCCCGGACGGCCGCGCCCGGAACAGGCGCGTAGATATAGTGGTGCTGAACCGGACCGGTATCACGGCGGAACCCGAGGCGGTCGGCAATTCGAAGAGCCGCCCGGATGCCGCAGCGACAAGCGGACATTGAGCGGCAGCGGGCACTGGCGGGCAGCGGGCACCGACTGTCCGGAATTGCCCGTATGCGGGCGGTTAGTTGATTTCCTTGCTCTGGACGTTGGCCGGTTCCTGGCTCCAGTTCTGCCGCACCACCAGCGTCTGATCCGAGAAGAAAGTCCGCCGGCCCGTGTTGTTAAACGCGACAGGTATGGCGCCGATGGCATAGCCTTGCGGTCCGCCCTGAACCGTGAACAGATAGCCACTCTTGTTGCCCGCCGCCAGATCGCCCGGAATCAGATCGGCTGCCGA
>JAEUQE010001149.1 GCA_016789785.1 Bryobacterales bacterium | reverse complement strand
CGTCATCTTCCTCATCGTCGGCAATATCGCTGGTGGCGATCGTGTTGCGCGACGAGTTGATGACTTCCTCGTTCACGAAAATGGGGCAATCGACGCGCAGCGCGAGCGCGATCGCATCCGATGGGCGCGCATCCAGCACCAGGCGCTTGCCGTCAAGCGTCATCTCGATCACTGCGAAGAAGGTGTTCTCGATGAGATCCGTAACGACAATCCGGTCTACAGTGGCACCGATCTGAGCAATCAGGTTCCGGAGCAGGTCGTGAGTCATCGGTCGTTGCGGTGCGCTCTTTTCGATCTCGAGAGCTATCGCATTCGCCTCATATGGCCCCACCCAGATTGGGAGCATCCGGTCGCTGATGACGTCCTTGAGGATCACTATCGGGGTGTTCGCCGTCGGATCCATCATCAACCCCCGGATCTTCATTTCTACTTCGACCATGGCCACGTCCTTGCTGCTCAATTGGTTACGGCAGGACAACTAATGTCCCGCACGAGCTCCCCATAGAGACTGTGCGCCTTCACACCCGTGA
>JAEUQE010001148.1 GCA_016789785.1 Bryobacterales bacterium | reverse complement strand
CGCTGGGTCTGCGCAGCCAACTCGACGCCGCGGAAGTGGTGTCGCTCTCGGCCTGGCACGGGGCACTGGCGCATTATCGTGCCAGGCGCTGGACGGCTGCCGAGGCCGAAATGAGAAACTTGGCACGGCGGGAACCCGGCCGGGCGTTGTATGCTTTATATCTTGAGAGAATTGCGCGTTTGCGTATGGAACCACCCGCCGCCGACTGGGACGGTGTCGTGGCCTTCGACTTCAAATGATGTCCTCACACATGAAAGTCAGGGTGCTTGGCTGCAGCGGTGGAATCGGCGGGGCGAACCTCCGTACCACATCCATGCTTGTCGACAGGGACATCCTGATCGATGCCGGCACCGGTGTGGGCGATCTTTCGCTCGCGGAAGCGACCGCCGCCATCGACGCCGCGTTCCGCGGCTGGGCGGCGCCGGCGACGCCGCTGCGCGTCATTCCCACCGCCGACAATGCGACGGTCCGCGCGCCGCGCCTGATCCTGGTGGATCGTCCGAACGCGCCGCAGTCGATCATCCTCGCCG
>JAEUQE010001147.1 GCA_016789785.1 Bryobacterales bacterium | reverse complement strand
GGATTGAAACAGGCTCTCATCTCGGCGGACCCCTTGCCAGCTGAGATTCGTCCGTCAGCAATGACGGACGTGGATTGAAACCTTGTCACGACGCTGGGCGAGGCACAGGCCACGCGATTCGTCCGTCAGCAATGACGGACGTGGATTGAAACCCCCGCGCCAACCCCACCGGCACCAACAGCAGCGCCGATTCGTCCGTCAGCAATGACGGACGTGGATTGAAACGAGGCGCTGAAGGAGGTGGCGGGGTTTGCGGGGGGATTCGTCCGTCAGCAATGACGGACGTGGATTGAAACATCGTAAGCGTCAAGGGTCTTGGCCACAGCCCTTAAGATTCGTCCGTCAGCAATGACGGACGTGGATTGAAACGAGAAACAGCCGCGCTTTATCAGCGCCGTGCTGTGCGATTCGTCCGTCAGCAATGACGGACGTGGATTGAAACATCCACACTGCGGGCCGGCTTGATGCCAGCATACTGGATTCGTCCGTCAGCAATGACGGACGTGGATTGAAACATGTTGCATAGGGCG
>JAEUQE010001146.1 GCA_016789785.1 Bryobacterales bacterium | reverse complement strand
CGGCCTCGCGATAGAGCGCCTCGGCCGCCTCGCCGGTCGTCGCTAATGCCCAGGCGGCGAGAGCGTAGCCCCAGGCGTAAAAGGCCTCGTGCATGTCCGGCTTGATGCGCACCGCTTCGGCATACTTCTCGCCGGCCTCGCGATAGAGCGCCTCGGCCGCCTCGCCGGTCGTCGCCCGCGCCCGGTCGTCGAGCATGGAGCCCCAGTTGTAAAACGCCTCGTGCTTGTCCGGCTTGATGCGCACCGCTTCGGCATACTTCTCGCCGGCCTCGCGATAGAGCGTGTCGGCCGCCTCGCCGGTCGTCGCCTGCGCCCAGGCGGCGAGTGCGTAGCCCCAGGCGTAAAAGGCCTCGTGCTTGTCCGGCTTGATGCGCACCGCTTCGGCATACTTCTCGCCGGCCTCGCGATAGAGCGCCTCCGCCGCCTCGCCGGTATGCCGCCGCGCCTGCGAAAGCAATAGGCCTCCCCAGTTGTAGAAGGCCTCGTGCATGTCCGGCTTGATGCGCACCGCTTCGGCGTACGTCTCGCCG
>JAEUQE010001145.1 GCA_016789785.1 Bryobacterales bacterium | reverse complement strand
CTGGGGGGAAAGCGTGTTGCCCGACTCGCCGGCAAGGACCGGAAGCAGTTCGGGATGGTGACGTTCGACCACTTCGCGCAGCAGCGAAAACAGCAGGTCGATCGCCTTTTCCGAGAAAGCCGCCCCGGAGGCGTCGGCAGACGCGGGAACGGAAATGGGATCACTCACCACGGTGGGAGTCTCGCAGGCTGGTGGCGGGCGTCCGCCCCACCGGGGCGGACGGAAAGCAGGGCGCGCTCCGCACGCCCCGTGCTGCTCTGCTCTTACAGCTTGGCCAGGACAGAGGCCACGGTGCTGCCCAGCTCGCCGGCGCTCGGCGCGACGGTCAGGCCGAAGGAACGCATGATTTCCGACTTCTCGGCAGCCGAATCACCGGCGGCCGAGATGATGGCGCCGGCGTGGCCCATGCGGCGACCCTTCGGTGCGGTCAGACCGGCGACGTAGCCGATCACCGGCTTCTTCATGTTTTCCTTCACCCAGGCCGAGGCCTCGGCTTCCTGCGGGCCACCGATCTCGCCGATCATCACCAC
>JAEUQE010001144.1 GCA_016789785.1 Bryobacterales bacterium | reverse complement strand
TCTCGGAAGTGCCTGGGCGGAACATGCGGCCCTCGCTGATGCGCACCTGCGGCCGCAGTTCCCCGCCCATTTCCGAAGTGCCGCGCACGGTGACGTTGCTCGGCTTACCGTTGCCACGCTTGGGCAGATTGATCAGCACCACCGGCTCGCGGCTGACCATCGTGCGGCCCAATGTGTCGCGGGCGATTCCCGGCAGCGTCTCGATGATTCCCGCCTGATCGCGAGTGACCGCGCTGTTGATCTCGGCACCGGCCCCCTTGCGCAGGACGATGACGTTGTCTGCCTGACCGGTGGCGACCAGCGTCGCGCGAATGCCTTCGCTCATCATCAGCACCGTCGCAAAGACGTAGACCACCAGCGCCATGCCGAGCGCGGTGAGCACGGTGGTCACCCGGCGCACCCACAGGTTGCGTACGATGTAGGCCAGCGGCAGGCCCTTCACTGCGTGCTCCGCGGGTGCAGCGGGCGGCGCACGCGAGCCGGCACCAGGCGACCAGGCAGCGCCCGCTTCACGACCACTTACGCCACAT
>JAEUQE010001143.1 GCA_016789785.1 Bryobacterales bacterium | reverse complement strand
GGCGCCGAGCGCGGCGTGGTAGGCGGCCGTGATCTGCACATTGCCGGGGGCGCCGGTGCTGGCCAGCTCGCACTCGCCCTCGCTGGTGCGCGCGGCGGCCACCGGAGCGAGCAGGATGTCGCAGCGGCCGCCGCGGCTGTCGATCACCTGCACCAGGCCGCGTGGCTTGAACAGGTTGCCCGCCGCCACGGCGCGCACGCGCACCGTGTACGGGGAGCCGGCCGGCACCGTCGCGCTCATAGACGGTGCGCCGCGGCAGCGCGTGCTGGGCGGCTTCCTGCTTCTCGGCAAGCTCGCCGGCGCGGTTGTACGTGTAGCGGGTGAGCTTGCCGTCGAAGCCGGTCTCGGCGATCAGCCGGTCGCGCGCGTCGTAGTCGAAACGGGTGGTGGCGCCGTTCTCGTTGGTCAGCCGCGTAAGCCGCCCTGCTGCATCCCACTTGTAGGCGAGCCGCCCGCCCAGGGCGTTGTCGCGGGCGAGCGGGCGGCCCTGGCGGTCGAGCCGGTAGAGGGTGCGCGCACCGTTGCCGTCCT
>JAEUQE010001142.1:246-531 GCA_016789785.1 Bryobacterales bacterium | reverse complement strand
CGTTCGGAGCGTTGATTGGACGTGTGGGAGCTGGCGGGCAGGTGTTCTTTGTGGGAACGAAAGCAAGTAAGACGGGTTTGCCGGCCGGGCGCTTGATGCTGGCGGTGAATGACAACCGGCACTGGCAGAATAATCTGGGGACGTATACGGTGACGATGACGGTGAGTGAGGCTTATGATTTGGGGGATGCGCAGTAGGGGCTCTAGGCCGAAGTTCCCCCCGGCGCTCAACCAGAGGAATGGAGGTAACCCCGGCGGAATGAGCGAAGTAGGAGTAACGAACGAG
>JAEUQE010001142.1:0-236 GCA_016789785.1 Bryobacterales bacterium | reverse complement strand
CTGCCTGCCCGGTAGATTCTGAGCACTTGCCCGGCAATTTCGTCTTTTTCAGATAGAGCCTCATGTATTCGTTGTGCCTGAGCCACGGGGTCAGGGTCGTAGGTACAGGCAATGATGCCTGCATGAATTGGCGACGCTCGATGGAGTTGAAGGAAGTGCTTGCGGTTGTAGGTTCACAGCGCCCGATGCTGTGATTGGGCGTATCGGAGTACATCGGTATCCGGTGTCGCTTGATT
>JAEUQE010001141.1 GCA_016789785.1 Bryobacterales bacterium | reverse complement strand
GGGAAAGTGTGCGGTTTGTACGCGGGATCGAAGAGATAGCTCGTTCCCGATATCGACACCGCCACCCACACGTGAGACATCGTCACTGAGGTGACCGCCGCTGCGCCATAGTTGCAGTCAGCTGTCGTTGCGCCGTTGATGACGGCGGGGACGCCGGCCTCGGCGAGCGCGTTGACCGCGTCGGTGGTCCGGGCCTTGGATCGGCCGATCAGCGCGCTCGCCGAATCGACGCTGATCACTGGCGCACCGGGAAGGATCCGGAGAAGCCGGTCGATCCCAGAGTCGGCACGAATCCGGCCCAGCTGGGTTCGCCACTGAGCCGTCATGTCGTCGATCCGATCGGCGTACTGCTCGGCGTCATGGCAGGCACGCGTCGTCGCGCTGACGAACAGCCGGAGCCATTCGGCGGCCGCAGCTGAACGCTCGGTGCTGTTGGGCTCGGCGAGGTGGCGGAACTCGGTTAGGCCGGCGACATAGGTGTCGGCCCAGGTGGCCAGGACGAGGCTGATGGGCGGGACGAACGCCGGGGCG
>JAEUQE010001140.1 GCA_016789785.1 Bryobacterales bacterium | reverse complement strand
TGCACGGAACTGATGCAGACGATCTTTCCCAGCGCCCTGCTAACCTCCGGGCGAATACCCTGCCGGCGGAAACAACGGATCGCCTCGCGCGCGCACAGGAATTGCCCCGTCAGATTAACGCCGATAACCGTGTTCCACTGGTCGATGGTCATGTCGTGGAACTCAGCGTCCTTCTGCAGACCGGCATTGTTCACCAGAATATCGATGCCTCCGAATTCAGCCGATATTCGCTGGAACATCGGTACGACGTCGGCCTCTTGCGAAACATCGGCGCGGTGAGTATAGGCGCGCACACCGCCGGCGCGAATCTCCTCGGCCACTGCATTGGCCACATCGTCGCCGCTGCGGTAATTCACCACCACATCCGCCCCGTTGCGGCCCAGTTCGAGCGCGATGGCCTTGCCGATGCCGCTCGATGCTCCAGTGACCAGTGCGCGTTGTCCCTTCAGTTTCTGCATCCTGCCAGTTCTCCTCGTCCCTAGTATGCGTCAGAGGTGGGCAATTATTCCCTCATCTGGAGTATGCTGATCG
>JAEUQE010000113.1 GCA_016789785.1 Bryobacterales bacterium | reverse complement strand
TGTTCGGCGGTCAGCATGAGTTGGCGAGCGGCAACGGCGCCGTCTCTTCCGTTGTCGGGCAAAACGGGTGTCCGGAGCTAGATAGATGTTGTTTGCAAGATGTGTCCTGGCCGTTCGGCTTGCGCGGATCGCGTTGCAAAATCAGGACCTTGGACGGAGCCAAGTTGTTGTTTGCAAGATGCCCTTGGCTGGGTGCGACGATCCAAACGGTTGCATCGAAGGACTTTAAGCTGGAAGCCGAGTTGTTGTTTGCAAGATCGAGCAGGCGTTGGCGCTCATCGCGCTGCCGTTGCCGGTCGCGGTTGTGGGCCGTGGACTGCGGGTTGCGCGCGCGGTATTGCTTCCAGTAGTCTTTGTTGGCGGCGCGCCATTTACGGGCGCTATCTCGGCAGACATCGCGGTACTCGGCGTCGTTGGCGAGTTGCTGTGCGCGGCTCGCGGCGCGGCGCTGGTCCTGGCAGGACTGTTCCGAACAGACCGCCTGGGCGGGATGGAATCGCGATGGCTGGAATGGCTTCGCGCAGTAGCGGCATGGCCGCGGCGGGCTGCTCATTCCCTTTCCTCGGCCGATGCCGATTTAGAGTCTGCTGTAGAGTCCTTACCGCGTCCCCGACGATGGGACCAGGATCCGACTACATCGCCGGACGTTTTGCTGTCGTTTTATCCCGGTGCTGACACTGTTACCGGGGCTATGCGCCCTTTGCCCCGTTGCTGCGCCCATCCGTCTTGCCTTTCCAATGACCCTCAGCAGTTCTTGACGCCCAATGTGCGTGTGGAAGGTCCGTTCTGAAAGATACCCCGCTTCGAAGAAGTTCGGGTACTCGGCATTCGGAGCATTCGAACCATTGTGTATCGGCACCAGCACACTTTGTTTCCCGGCAAAGTGTCGGTACTCTTCCTCGACCTCGCCGAACACAAGAGCAATTTCCTTCTTGAGATCTGCGGCGGAACTGTCGTACATGATTGGTAGAAGACGGTCCACAAGGGTGAGAAGAGACTCCAGTTTTTGGACCGTCTCGTTGTGTGCCGTAAGCATACCTGTGGCTTTTCAGGCAATGATAACACGTACTCTGCCGCCCGGCTTCCCGCAACGACCCGGCTGAACCGACCATTACAAGCACAAACCATGGCTCGCTGGACCGTGTCTGCGTGCAGGGCTTCGATGACAAGTGGTCGAGGAGATGGAGTGTCGCCTTGTCCTGAAGGTTCTTGATCGATGGAATTGGCGCTGAGGAGACTGTAAACTATTGAATCTACCGAGACTCGTTGGCGCGTAATTTGCCCGCGAGATTTGATTTGGGTCGCCAGAGCATGGCTTGCCAGCCGTAGCTTCAGCGAAGTGCTGGAGGTGGGGGTCGAAAAAGCGAAGAGGAAGAAGCCGTGTTGAAAACAGGCAACTTACTGATTCTACATGGCACCTCTTTGGCGCTGGAACCGCTCAACCCGCCTAATCCGCAAGCTTATGGCACGCCATTGGCACACGAACAATTCAGGGTGAAAATGTTTCCGCGTTCGCTGGGAAATCCAGAAAAGAAAGACCGGCGCGGGGCCGGTCCGTTGAAGGGTTTCTCTCGTGAAAAAGCTTACACCATCAAGCTTACCGCCTAAAGGTTCTTCCCGCAAGGCTATCAAGACAGTCGCTTCGTTCCGCCGGCGGCTCGCCGCTGAGCGCAAGCGGCGCGCAAAGTTCCGGGATCAGGTACGCCAGTTCCTTTTGGCGCATGGCGACGCGCGGATCGATCAGCGCCTGCAGAAATGGGCATTCCTTGACGAGGCGGCAATCGAGTTCTATTGCGACGCCGCGGATAGTGCCGAGCATCACGAGCTCGGGAAGCTGCTCGACGAGGCAACGCGATGAGTGGCTCGGTGCAGACTGGGGGCCGGCCGGCAGGGCGGCCCCTGCCCTCCCGAATCGATTGGCAGGCACTCCACATCACCGAGGTATGGCGGGCGCTCGGAGGGCCGTCCCTCACGATCCGTAACGGGAGAGCGCGGACGAAGGCGTTCTGGCGCGATGGCCACGGGCTCAATGTGAGCATCGACGTCACTCACAACGTATGGCATGACCATGTGACCGGCGACGGCGGGCGATGTCTCGAACTCGCGATTGCCGCACTGGGCGGCAAGCAGCAAGCGCTCCGATTCCTCACGGAGACGTTTCCAAGCGATGGCGCCTACACTCCACCCACCGGCGAGGATCGGCGGGCCGCGGAGTATGCCCGGCTGTGGAGAGCGGGCCGGATCCGCGAATTGGAGCGGATCAAGGCTGGGGCGCTGTTCGCACTGGATGAACCCGCGGATGATCCTGAAGACCGCTGGGCGCGCTGGTGTGTTTGGACCACGGCCTCACGCGAACTGTACGCCACGGAGCAACTTGCCGGCGCGAACCTGGCGCGGCGCTTCGAGCAGGCGGCACAGGAGTCACCACGGGAAGTTGCACTGCTGATCGACGATCAGGTTCAGCATGAGCGCAACGCCGATGAGGTAGCGGCTTTTCTCGTCGGTTGCCTTGCGATCTCTACCGATGCGGGGGTGCAGCATGCAGCCTAGCACCGCGACCGCGCTGGTAGAACAGAATCTGAAGATATTGCGGGCTGAGGCGAAGCGGCCGGCGAAGCCGAAGCTTGAAGCGATCGATGGGCTCAGCATCTTTCGGCGCGAGTATCCAGAGACGCAATTCATCGTGGACGGAATCCTCACCGACGGACTCACCATCGTGCAGGGGCGGCCGAAGGTTGGTAAGAGTTGGCTCACCCTTCAGATCGGCATCGCCGTTGCGTTCGGCGCTCCACTGTTCGGGCAGCATTCAACGAAGCAAGGACGCGTTACCTACCTGGCGCTCGAAGAGCCTGACTCCCGCACCCATCACCGATTGCATCGGTTGGTTCCCGATGCCGGCAATCAACCGCACATGGCCAACATCGGGTTCATTTATCGGATCATGCCGCTACTGGGCGGCGGCGCCGAACTGCTCGATGAGTACCTGGTGGCGAACCCGTCAACGTTGGTCATCATCGACACCTTCCTCGCGTTGGTCCGGGATCGGAAGAGCAAGGATGCGATGCGAGGTGACTATGCCGAAGTGGACCGGCTACGGGCCATCGCTGAGAAGCACAAGACGGCGATTCTGCTGGTAGCGCACTCCCGTAAGGCGGCCGCGGATTACCACGTGGATGCTGTCGCCGGAACGTCCGGTATGACTGCGGCGTGCGACGCGATATGGACCCTCGCGAAGAAGCCTGACGGCGCCACTCTCCAGGTTACGGGCCGCGAGTTCGAGGACCGCACCATCGGGCTTACGTTCGAGAACGACGAACCCTTCGGCTGGCACAAAACGGGAGAAGGTGAACAGGTGGAACTGAGCGAATCCCGCGAGGACATCATCACCCTGTTGCGGGAGGAAGCGCCACTCAAGCCCGCCGACATCGCGCGGCGACTTCGCCGCAATGAGAACACCGTCCGGCGCCTGATCCAGAAGATGTACAGCGCGGGGCAACTGAACCGCAATTCGGACGGGAGGTACTGCCTTGGGCGAGATACGTGAACGGCGTGAACGGTATGAACGTGAACGGTGTGAACGGCGTGAACGGCAGACGTGTGCGTGAACGGTGCGTGAACGGTAGTGGTGTCTGTAATCGTCTGATTCCAAAGCTACATATCCTCTTCCGTTCACTCGTTCACACTGTTCACACCAGTATGTATAGGGATAGGGAGGGGGTACCCTACGACTCACCCGAGGGCGAGGGAATGGGGCTGCCCCACGATCACGCGAAAGGATCAGTAACTAAGATTTTTCTTCGGGGCTAAGCTTCATGGGAACAATGACTTACGGCAAATATGAAGGCGTTCCACTGCACCTCGTGCCAACTTGGGCGCTTCGGCACTTCGCAAGATTTCATCGAAGTGCATTCACCACCGATGATCACGCGGAGATGATCGCTGAGATCCAACGGCGTGATGCTCGCCGCAATAGGGCCGCGGCATGAGGGGAGCGTCAGACCTGGTGCGGTGGCTCGCGGCTCGATCGGAGCAATCTTGTTCCCTGCGCAGCATCCTGGCGCACGGCGGGGAGTCTCGGAAGGCCACGCCGCGCTGCCTCGCTACGACGGCGCCTGTCCAGGTGGGATCGCTCGCCCGACGCGCGACGGGCGCGGATAGCGCGGAGGCCCGACGGGCCGGACGTCAAACGATCTTTTCGCGCGCTCGCCTCGCGGGTAGGATCATCGCATGATTTCGCTAGTCAGCATAAGCAAAACCTGGGGTAATGGATGCCACGTATAAGTAAGGCTGATACTGCGGCAATGGTCTCGCAAAACGAGGCCCGGCGCCGCAAGGAAGTGGCACTGGCACGGCTGCGGGAACTGGAAGTGGCCGAGCGCGAGGGGAAGCTGATCACGATCGAGGCGGCAGCCGACACCGTCACAAAGGCGTTCTCGGCGGTCAAGGCGGCAGTGCTCCGCATCCCCGATAAGGCGGCGCGGCAGGTGATGGCGGCGAGCAACCCGGCAGAGGGCGGGGAGATCCTGCGCACGGAGTGCGAGAACGCGCTGAGAGGGGCTCATGATGAGCTACGACGTCTCGGTATCGAGTAAGCTGCTCGAAGCGGCGGCAACGGCGATTCTGCCCGCGCGCCGCGTATCCCTGAGCGAATGGGCCGAGGAGCACTACCGCCTCTCCAGCGAGTCCAGCGCGCAACCGGGGCCGGTCACGCTGCTCGCCTATCAGCGAGAACCACTCGACTGCATGGGGCCGCACTCGGGCTATCAAACCGTGGTGCTGGTGTGGGCAAGCCAGATGTCGAAAACCAGTGTCACCCTGGCGATGCTGGCGCACATGATGGCAGAGGACCCGGGGCCCGCGCTGGTGGTGCAGCCAACGCTGATCATGGCGGAGGCCTTCAGCAAGGAACGCCTTGCTCCGATGCTCCGCGACGTGCCGATCCTGAGGGGCAAGGTGGCCGAATCGCGGGCACGTGACGCCAGCAGCACGATTTACACAAAGGCGTTTATCGGCGGGCAAGTGAGCATAGCAACATCGAACTCACCGGCGGGATTGGCATCAAGGCCGATCCGCTATCTGATTCTGGACGAAGTGGACCGCTTCGAAGCGTCTGCCGGTAGCGAAGGTGACCCCGTGGACCTGGCGCGCGCACGAACCCGATCGTTCTGGAATCGGAAGATCGTCATGACCTCATCGCCCACCATCAAGGGCGCGTCGCGGATCGAAGTAGCATGGGCTGAGAGCGACCAACGCTACTATCACGTGCCCTGCCCGCACTGCGAGAACTACCAGGTGCTGACTTGGCGGCGTGTTGAGTACGAAGATGCAAACCCTGGGGAAGCGCAGTACCGGTGCTCGCACTGCGAGAAGCTTATCCCGCATCACCGCAAACTGTGGATGCTCGCCCGTGGCCGGTGGGTGGCCACGCAACCGGGGCGGGCTGCAGCGGGCTTTCACTTGAGCGAACTCTATAGCCCCTGGCGCACGTGGGGCGAGATGGCCGAGGACTGGATCCGCGCACAAGGATCTCCGGAGCGGCTGCGCTCGTTCATTAATACATCGCTGGCCGAGTGGTGGGACGATCAGGCTGCAGGCGGGGTGAAAGAAGCCGAACTGCTCGCGAGACGTGAGGCCTACGGGCCGGTGCTGCCCGATCGCGTCGCGCTGCTGACGGCGGGCGTCGACGTGCAGGCCGATCGAGTGGAGGTGTCCGTCTGGGGGTGGGGCGCCGGCGAGGAGAGCTGGCTCATGACCCATCGCGTCATACCTGGCGATCCGTCAACTCCGGCCCTGTGGGCGGCGCTCGATGCGTTCCTCTCGGAGCGGTGGCAACATCCCATCGTCGGCCTGATGCCACTGCACGCCGTGTGCATCGACAGCGGCGCGTTCACTGGGATGGTGACGCGATTCTGTGACGAGCGGCGCGGCCGCCGTGTATTCGCCATCAAGGCAGCTACGGGTACCCGTCCCGTGTGGCCGCGGCGGGAATCGAAGGCACCCAAAGGGCGCGTGTGGGTGATCGGCGTAGACGCGCTGCGTCAAACGATCGCCCATCGTCTGCGCATCACTGAGGGGCCGGGGCGCATGCACTTCCCTGCAACCGTCGGGCTCGACTACATGGAGCAACTCCTATCGGAATTCCCGCGCACGGAGTATCGCCGCGGACGTCCGGTGCGCGTGTGGGAGCGCCGGAAGGGCCGGAGGGCGGAGGCCTGGGACTGCGCCAACTACGCCCTGGCTGGCGTGTATGCGCTGGCCGCGCACGGCATAACTCCCGATGTTGAATCGGCGCGGATCGAGGCCATGCGGCAAACGGGCGCTGTAGTGGTGGAGGCCTACCGCACGAGCCGGAGTAGGTTTGTTTCGGGGTAGACTTGACAAATCTATTCACATAGATTTAATCTAGATCCAAGATGGCACGAAAGGCGAAGAGTATCGCAACTCGTTGGCAGGAACTGACCGGTGAGCGCTATATTCTTCCGGTCAACGCCATAGACGAGGAGCCGCTTAGGTGGCACTGGATTGATTACCCTGTGCTGTCGTTCTCCGACGTGTTGGCGTTCACGGGATTGCCCAAAGGAAGAATCGAGAGTTACTCGCGTCGCGGATTGTGGGACCTGACGGAAGTTGCGGAGACGCCAGGGAGCGGGCACCATGTGCTTTATTCACCGCGCAACGTGTTGAAACTGCTGGCCATTGATCGACTGGCACAAGCTGGCGCGTGGCCGGAATGCCTTAAAGCTGCCTTTGAGACGAACCGCGATTTCGATTTGATCCTCAATGGCTTTCAGTGCCGTGACTTCGATATCCGCGCCCCGTATAACCCGACCTGCGAAATTCACATGAATGATGAGGTCTGGGCACATTTCAGGAGCTTCGGTCGCTTTCCAGACTCCAGTGATCTGATCGAAAGTTGCGTCACGCTCACGTTCGACGTGAGGTTGTTTCTGCGGGGGCTCATGCCGAAGTTCGTCAGGTTTTTCGCCGAAGCAGGGGTGAAGGTGGATGATTAGCATTAGCAGACTGCTTTCGTTCCTCACGCGCAACGCCCCCACGTGGGACGCGGCCGGCACGGGGAACCGGCTCGCGAAGTGGACCGCACCGAGCACCGACTTCAGCACATCACTGACGCCGGCAATGGTTCGCAACCGGGCGCGCGATGCGCACCGAAACAACCCCTGGGCCCGGCGCGCCGTGAGCGTGCTCGCGACATCAGCAGTTGGCGGCGGGATCAAGCCCCAGCTTCGGCTACCGTCAGGCCGTCAGGAGTTCACGCGCGCATGGAACGCGTGGATTGATCGATGCGATTTTGCTGGGCGCCGCGACTTCTACGGCGTGCAGGCGGCCACGCTGCGCGAGATGGTCATCTCAGGCGAGGTGCTCATCCGCTTCGTGCTCGATCCGCAGCAAGCGATTCCGCTACAGCTACAGGTTCTCGGCCCTGAGTTCCTCGACACCTCGCGTGTCGATGGGCGCACGCTCGGCGGAATCGAATACGACGATGCCGGGCGGCGCGTGGCCTACTGGCTTTTCGCAAAGCATCCGGCAGAGTCGCCCCACATGGCGAGCGTCCGCGTTCCGGCCGAGCAGGTGATTCACCTCTTCGAGCCGTTGCAGCCGGGCTTCGAGCGGGGCGTATCTTGGCTCGCACCGGCGCTGTTACCACTGCGTGAGCTTCAGGAGTTTATGGAGGCGACGCTTGTCCGCCAAAAGGTGGGCGCGCTGTTCACCGGATTCGTGCGGACGCCGGACGGGAGCAACCCGGTTGTCAGCACGGCGGGCGTGCCTGCGCTTGAGCCTGGCGCAATGATCCGCTTACAGCCGGGCGAGGAGACCGAGTTCCCCAGCCTGCCAGACGTGGGGGCGAGTTTTGAGCCGTCAGTACGTGCTTACTTACGGTCGATCGCGAGCGCACTTAGTCTGCCATACGAGTTACTGAGCGGCGATGTTAGTCAGGTTACTTTCGCGAGTGGACGGCATTCGCTGATTGAGTTCAGGCGGCAGATCGAGTACTTGCAGCACCACATACTCGTTTTCCAGTTCTGTCGTCCGGTGTTCGATCTGTGGTTACGACTCGCGATCGCGAGCGGCATGTTGCCGGGTACTATCGAGGATTACTCCAGCGTCCGGTGGATCGCGCCCCAAATAGAGATGCTCGACCCGGCGGCCGAGACGAGGAACCTGGTCGCGCAGGTACGGGCGGGGTTCCTATCGCGCGCCGAGGTTGTTTCGCGCACGGGGTGGGACGTCGAGGACATCGACGCCGAGATTGCATCAGACAACGCGCGCGCCGATCGGCTTGGGCTGGTACTCGACAGCGATCCGCGCAGGGTCTCGCAGCAGGGGCAAGCACAGACGGAGGCGGCTGATGCGAAATGAGTTTGTTGGAGCAGATCCGAAGGGTGACAGGTAAGGAAGTTATGGTTTACTTTCCAGCACAACTCGCCGAGTTCGATCACTGCACAACGCGCGAAATACTCAACAAAGTGGATCGACACTCGCGCGTACTGAGTATTCGCAAAGTTATTGCGGGCGAGGTGAAACCGGAGGGTCCACTTATGGTCTTAGTGACCGATCACCGCGACGGGTTCTTGATTCAACTCAGAGAGGGGTTGCGTAAGTCATGACGGATACGATCATCACACGCGCGGCGACGTTCGAGCCTGCGACCTTCAACGCGGAGAAACGCACGGTCGATGTCATCTTCTCCACCGGCGCGGCAGTGCCGCGATACGACTTCGAGGGCCGTTACATGGAGCGGCTGAGTATGGCGCCGGAGGCTGTCGATCTTCAAGATCTCATCGGCGGTCCGGTCCTGAACAGCCATGACCGTTTCGATGTGAGTAGCGTCCTTGGGACCGTAGACGCGGCGAGCGTTGACGGGAAACGCGGCGTC
Source organism: Bryobacterales bacterium (assembly GCA_016789785.1). Next base: position 18,433 of record JAEUQE010000113.1, on the reverse strand, counting down.
GCGACAGTGCGTTTCGGTTTCGGCGATGCGGCTGAGGCGCTCATGCTCAATGTCGAGGCAGGCATCGTGCGATCGGTCTCGATCGGCTACACGGTTCAGCAGAAACAAGTGGAGAAGGACGCCAGCGGCGCGCGCACCATCACCGCAACACGGTGGCGGCCAGTAGAGCTTTCATTCGTAGCGCTCGGCGCGGACGCCGGCGCCAAGGTAAGGAGTACACCAGCTATGGAGTTGAACGAACAGATCCGCGGCATTGCCGCGGCGGTGGGTGTGCCAGCGGCCTTCGCCGAGGGTCTCATCCAGCGCAACACACCAATTGATGAAGCGCGCACTGCCATCATCACCGAGGCGGCGCGCGCAATCCCCCACATCGATCACCGCGCACCAGCGACGGTCACACGCGACGCAGCCGACGGGCTCACCGCTCGCCTGGCTGACGGACTCATGGCGCGCACCAATCCGCGGCACACTGCGGATGCCGGCCGCGAGTTCGCCACGTTTCGCACGTGGGACCTGGCACGCCACGTTCTGCAGACCCGCGGGCTCTCCACTCTGGGCACGCCGGCGGAATTGATCACGCGCGCGCTGCACACGACATCCGACTTCACAGCGATCCTCCAAGAGTGGAGCAACAAGAATCTGCTGATGCTCTCCACGGCGCCCACGCCAACGCAGCAGATTTTCCGGCGCGCGACAATGAGCGATTTCCGCGCACGCCACATTCTCGAGATGAGCGATGGCGGCGGTCTCGCGAAGGTTGCGGAAAAGGGCGAGATTACGTGGGGAAAAATCACGGACAAAGAGCTTTCCAGTTACAAGCTTGAGAGCTATGCGAAGGCCTGGGGAATCACATTCAAGGTGCTGATCAACGATGACGTGTCGGCGCTCTCGGATCTCGCCGGTAAGATGACCATGGGCGCGCGGCAATGGTTCAACGGGTTCTTGGTTGACACGATCATCAGCAATCCAAAGCTTGCTGATAACGTCGCGGTGTTTCACGCAAGTCACGCGAACCTCGCAGGTTCCGGCGCTGCGCCTGGTGAGACAACAATAGCGGACGGCAAGAAGGCCATGCGCTTGCAGACCGACTTATCGGGCAACCCCATCGACGCGGCGCCGCGATTCATCGTCTTTCCTGCCGCCCTCGAGGCGACGGTCGATAAGCTGCTGGCCACGTTGTACCCGCAGCAGCCGAGCGATGCTGTCGTTTCGTCTCGCAACCTGACGCCGATCGTTGAGCCTCGACTCGACGCCAAGGGCCAAGCGACGGCGTGGTATCTCTTCGCTGATCCGGCCACTACTCCCGTCTTCGAATACGCAGAGCTTGAGGGCTATCAGGGGCCGCAGGCCGAGACGCGGCAGGCGTTCGAAACGTTGGGGGTGGACGTTCGGGTGGTGTGGCATCTCGGCGCTGGTGCCGTCGATCACCGTGGGGCATGGAAGAACCCTGGGTAAGCCATGACGATCGCCGAACTTCAGACCCAGCGCGATGACTTACTGAGGAAACTCAGTGGGATCGAGGACGTGCGCCACGACGGGGCGGGCGTGACTTTCAAGCGCGCCGACGAAATGCGTACGCAGCTTGCGCTGATCGATGCGGAGATTGCGAGGCTCTCGGGCGAGAGCGGCTCGCGAGTATTCACTGTAGTTACTTCGAGAGGAATTTGACAAAATGACTAACTATGTTCAGCGCGGAGATACGATCACAGTCACAGCGGGCGGCTCGATCACCAGCGGCCAGCTTGTTGTCTCGGGATCTCTGATTGGAGTGGCCGCATCGAGCGTATCGAGCGGCGAGGAAGTGGCGATCGACACGGTAGGCGTGTTCACCTTGCCCAAGGTCACGAGCGACGTGATCGCCGTCGGGGACAAGCTTTATTGGGACTCGGGCCAGAGCAAACTGACGAAGACCGCAGGCACCGGCAGCAAGCCCTTGGTGGGGATCGCCGTCAAAGCGGCCGGCAACGGCGTTACGACCGTCGATTGCCGGTTGGCACTCACCGGACAGACGGGGCCGGCGTAATGCCCGCGCAATCGATTCGCACGGCGACGATCGCCGCGGGGCAGTCCCTCAGCGGCGCCGTCGACCTAGCGGGCTTGCCCATAGTAGGGCTCTACATGCCCGCAGTGTGGGACACGGCTGAGATGACCTTTCAAGCATCCTACGATGGCAGCAACTGGCATGAGGTGGACAACATCACCCGCGACCCCTGGCGGATCGAGCCGGACGCGGGCAAGTTCTATCCGGTGGTTCGCTTGGAGTTGGAGGGCATCCGGTTTATGAGGATCCGCTCAGGCAAAGCGAGTGTGCCTATCGCGCAATCAGCCGAGCGTACCATCAGGCTCGTGTTGAAGGAGTAGGGCCGGAGAATTTTGGACGGTGAGCCGTAATTCGCCTTGACAATACACATTGAGTGTGTATATACTTCACACATGCCAAGAACAAACATCTACATCCCTGACCAAGACATGGAGCTATTCGAAGCAGCAAAGCGGGAGATCGGAGACTCGATGTCTGCGACGTTTATCCGGTGTCTCAAGAGAGAACTTGACATCAAGCGGGCACAAACCGGGCGCATCACGGTGAAGGTTTCAGAAAACACGACTAAGGCTTTCGATGGCCGTTGGATCATCGGTAGTGCAGAAGGAGGCGAGGAGCATTCATTTGATGGGACCCAGGGTATTTATGGCACGAGTCCCTACTCAGTTGCCATCACAAGAGCTAATCGTATTGTTGTGGTTACGTTTGATAAGTACAACGAGCAAGCCGACGATTTCGAGGTGTACGATGATTTTGACTGCATGTCAAAAGCGGAAGCGGATTGTCTGGGCCATCCTGCCTATCCTGATAGTTTGATTCAAGCGGTAGCCGCGGAACTGGACATTGAGATAGTCGAGGAACTGGACATCTGAGCCGAAGAATGGACAAATCGCGTAGGATTAGACACCCGGAAGAAACCGTCATGGCGCCTGGCTCGGGGCCGGGGGACGTCAAGTGAAGGACGCGATTAGTTCAGAACCCATGTTCGAGCGGCACTTCAGCCCCCGCACACTTGCGGAAATTTGGGGATTGAGCGAGGATACGATTCATCGCATGTTCGAAGACGAATGCGTTCTGCGTACGGGACAAGGTGGGAAGGACCATCCTCGCATCCCCGAGTCTGTTGCACGTCAAGTCTACGCACGGCACTTCCGGAGGCGCAGTTAAGTGTTAACGCTCTACCGCCGACATCTCGACACCTGCCCGCACAAGGCGAAGGGGCGGCACTTCACGAAGTGCGATTGCCCGATTCATTGTGATGGGATGGTTGGCGCGCGCCGCATTCGGCAGAGCATGAGCACGGTCAACTGGGCGCGTGCGACACGGCGCCTTGGGGAGATCGAAGAGGATGCCGCGGCCGGCAAGGCGCGCAAGAGTGTGGCGGCGGCCGCGGAGGCCTTCATTGCGCAGCGTGAGGTGGAGGAATCCACCCTGACGAAGTACCGGCGCATCATGGCGCGACTGAGAGAGTTTTGCGAGCGTCGCGAGATATACACCATCGATCGGATGCAACTTGAGCACCTTGATGATTACCGCACCAGCCGGAAAATCAACAAGCTGTCTTGGTCGAAGGAACTGCAACTGCTACGGCAGTTCTTCGAGTTCTGCCGCAAGCGCAAGTGGTGCGATGAGAACATTGCGCGCGAGATGAAGATGCCCCCGAACCCCAAGCCGCGGGAGAGGGCGCCGTACACCGCAGAGGAGTACGCGAGCATCCTTGCGGCGTGTGACACCTTCGGGAAGAGTGACTATGAGCGGCGGCGCGCGCGTGCAATCATTCTACTGATGCGGCACTTCGGCTTGAGAGTGTCGGACGTTGCCACCCTGGAACGTGACCGGGTGAAGAGCGGCGAAATCTTCATCACGGCGATGAAGAACGGAAAGCAACTATGGCTTCCGTTGTCCGACTATCCCGAGGTACAGTTTGCACTGGAGGCGTTGCCTTCGCCGCAGGGTGCAGACGAGAATTGCCCCTACTTCTTTTGGACGGGCAAGGGTTCGCGATTCGGCCACATCAAGACTGTGGTGCGGACCCTGCAAGCGGTTTTCCGCGAGTCTGGCGTTGAGCGGGCTTCCAGCCATCGATTCCGCCACACACTCGCCACTGAGATCCTAGCGAGCGGCGGAACCGCCGAGGATGCTGCAAACATCCTCGGCGACTCCCCGCAGGTCATCCTGAAACACTACTCGAAATGGTCTCCCGACTATCAGAGTAGGACTGTTACGCTGCTGAGGCGAGTCCACGGCACGCGGACGGCACACGGTGAAAACGTTGAAATAAATCCTTTAGTTTCAACGTCTAAGCTGGTGCTGGAGGTGGGGGTCGAACCCACATGCCTAGTGAAAGGCGCGGGATTTTGAGTCCCGTGCGTCTGCCAGTTCCGCCACTCCAGCCCGAGGCTTTTCGTAGTATAGCAGCACCGCACCACCCACGCGGTCGATAATGGCAGTTTCACCGCATGCAACTCCACGACCTCGCCTCCTTCTACCGAGGCTTCCTCCTCGACGGCATCGTCCCCTTCTGGATGCGTCACGGCGCCGACCATGAATTCGGCGGCGTCCTCTCCTGCATGAACGAGGACGGCACACCCGTTAACACCAACAAGTACATCTGGTCGCAGGCGCGATTCCTCTGGGTGCTCTCCGCGCTCTACCGCCGCCTGGAAGCCCGCGCCGAGTGGCTGGAGGCCGCCCGCAAGACCGCACAGTTCCTGATCCACCATGGCCGCGACCCGCAAGGCCGCTGGCTCTACTGTGTCAGCCGCGAAGGCGCCCCCATCGAAGGCCCCACCAGCATTTTCGCCGACTGTTTCGCCGTTTACGGCTTCACGGAGTACCATCGCGCGTCAGGCGACACCGCCGCCCTCGACCTCGCCGTCCGTATCCACCGGAACATCCTCGCCCGGATCGCCGCGGGCGACATGCCCACCGCCCCCTACGCCTACCCGCCGGACGTCCGCATCCACAGCATCTCCATGATGCTCACCGAGATCACCAACCGTCTGGCCGAGGCAACCGGCGATCCCGAACACGAAGCGGTCGCCGAACGCCACGCCCGCCGCATCGTCGACAAGTTCCTCCGCCCCGAAAAAGGCGCGCTCGTCGAGATCCTCAGCCCGTCCTACGAGACGATTCCCGGCCCTGCCGGAACCTATGTGGTCCCGGGGCATGCCATCGAATCGATGTGGTTCGTTATCGAATGGGCGCGACGCCGCGGCCACCAAGACGTGATCCGGCGCGCCGTCCAGGCCATCCGCCAACATCTCGAACTCGGCTGGGACCCAGAGTTCGGAGGTCTGTTTCTCGCGATCGATCTGGAGGGGCATCCCCCCTACTTTCCGAACGCCGAGAAGAAAATCTGGTGGCCGCATACGGAGGCGCTCTATGCCTTGCTGCTCGCGCACGGACTGACGGGTGAACCCTGGTGCCTCGATTGGTACTGGCGCATCCATCACTACTCCTTTGAGCACTTTCACATGCCGGAGGTGGGCGAGTGGCGGCAACGGCTCAATCGCGAGGGCAAGCCGATCCAAGACCTGATTGCACTCCCCGTGAAGGACCCGTTCCACTTACCTAGGGCTGTCCTGCTGATCCTGGAGTTACTTGGCGCGAAATCCACGCCGCAATCCTAATCCATCTGAGGGATTTCCAACGCAGCTCTAAGGTAAACACACAGAGCCTAACGGTCGAAGTAAGGGAGTAGAACTTTGCGTCCTCAAGGACCATCCGAGAGGACTACGGAGGCGCCCTTTGCGATCATCATTTCTCATCGTGCCCGCGGTGATGGCGGCTTTGACTGCGGCCGGAGCTGCGCCCAGTCAGCCTGCCCCGAGCAAGTCCGCACTGGCCAAGCCCACGCTGGCCAAGCCAGTGTCGTTCGCGCGAATTCCCTTGAGTTTCGAAGCCAATCACGGACAGGCCGGCCCCAACGTCCGCTTCTTGAGCCAGGGGAAAGGCTACCGTCTGCAACTTGGCGAGGGCGAGGCGCGCTTGTCGGTGAAGCGTCCGGGAATGGATTCCTCCGCGGTGGTCACCATGCGTCTGCCCGGCAGTCTCCCCGGAGCGGCGCTGCGAGCCGAAGACAAGCAGCCCGGTGTCAGCAACTACTTCCTTGGACGCGATCCGCGGAATTGGCGCACGGGCGTGCCGCACTATGGCAAGGTGCGCTACCAGAACGTCTACCGCGGCATCGACCTTGTCTATTACGGCAATCAGCGCCAGCTTGAGTTCGACTTCGTGGTCGCCCCCGGAGCCGATCCGAATGCCATCCGCATGCAATTCGAAGGGCAGCGGAAGCTGCGCATTGATCGCGACGGAAATCTGATTCTCAACGTCGGCCCGTCGGAGATGGTGCAGAAGAAGCCCGTGATCTATCAGGAACACGATGGCGAGCGCCGTCCCATTGAGGGCCGCTATGTCCTTGCATCGAAGAATGAGGTGCGATTCCAGGTTGGCGCCTACGATCACAGGAACACGCTGGTGATCGATCCTGTGCTGACCTACTCCACCTTCTTCGGCGGATCCAGCCAGGATGATGGACGCGATCTCGCCATCGACGCGCAGCGCAACGTCTACCTCACGGGCAGCACCGAGTCAGAGAATCTGGTCACGCGCAATCCGGCGCAGGCTACGAAACGCTCTGGGTCCGACGCCTACATCACGAAGATCGATCCAACCGGAACCACCGTTCTCTACTCCACCTACATCGGCGGCGGAGGCGTGGTCAGTGACGACCGCGGAGTTGCGATTGCGGTCGATCCGCAGGGCCAGATCCACATTGCGGGTTACACCGCGTCTTCCGAGTTCCCGGTGTCCCCGAACGCATTTCAACGCACCTTTGGCGGGAGCATTTTTCCTGATGGATTCGTGGTGAAGCTGAATGCGGCCGGATCGCAGATCATCTATTCGTCCTATCTCGGCGGCGCCGACGTGGATCGTGTCATGGGAATCGCTCTGGACAATCTGGGCAATGCGTTTGTCACCGGATACACGAAGTCCGCCAATTTCCCGGTGCGGAACGCCATTCAGGAGACGAACCGCGGCCTGGAAGATGCCTTCCTGGCCAAGATCAATCCGCTCGGAACCGAACTCGTCTACTCGACTTACATTGGCGGAACGCAGCGGGACCTGGCTTACGACATAGCCGTGGATGGCAACAATCAGCCGCACATCGTTGGTGAGACCACATCCCCGGACTTCCCCGTCAACGGCGCCCTCCAGGCGGCCAAGAAACCCGAGGCTGACGCCTTTGTGCTGCGGATGAACACCGCTGGTACGGCGATCGCCTATTCGAGCTATCTTGGCGGCAGTGGCCGCGATCAGGCGTTCGCCATCGCCCTGGATGGCGTGGGCAATATGTATCTCACTGGTACGACCTCGTCCACGGACTTCCCGGTATCGAGCGCATATCAGGCACAGCGGAAAGGCGCATTCGACGATGCCTTCGTCACGAAGCTCACTTCAGGCGGGAGCATTGCCTATTCCACCTACTATGGCGGCAGCCTGGTGGATGAAGGTCTCGACATCGCGGTAGACACACAAGGACGTGCGTATGTGGTGGGCGGCGCGTGGTCCGAAGACCTGCCCCTGCGCGATCCCTTGCAGGCCATCTACGGCGGCAACTTCAAAGACGCATTCGTCGCGGTGTTCGGCAACACGGGGGCTACCCTTGAGTTCGCCACCTACATGGGCGGCACCGAGAACGACAATCGGGACAACGTGATCGAGTTCCTCGGTTTCGGCGGAATCGCTGTCGATAGCGCGCGCAATATCTACGTGGTCGGCACCACCGCTTCGTCGAACTTCCCGATCACCAGCGGCACAGTGCAGCCGATCTTCGGCGGAAACAGTGTCCTGGGCAGTGGCGACGCTTTCGTCGCCAAGATCGGTTCCGGCGCGGTCGAGCCTCCGGGCGGAGGAGGAGGTGGCGGCGGTGGTGGTGGCACTGGCGGCAACCAGACCACGATCTCCACATTCCCCGCCAACCTTCGTTTCTACGTCGACGGCCTTGCCTACACCGGTGGCCAGACCTTCAGTTGGCCTGCGGGCGAAACGCATCAGGTCAGCGTGGAGGCGCAACAGGGCAACTCGCAGTCCCGGTATTCCTTCGCCAACTGGAGCGACGGCGCACCGGCGTCACGCACCATCACGGCGGGCAGCACTCCGTCGCTGTATGTCGCGAACTTTACCGCGCAGCACTATGTGACCATGATCGCGGGACCGGGCGGAGCGGTCACACCTCAGAGCGGATGGTTCACCCAAGGCGCGCAGATCGGCATCTCCGCGCTGCCGAACACTGGATTCGCATTCGCAGGCTGGACCGGAACGGGTACCGGATCGTACAGCGGCATGGCGAATCCTCTGCTCCTCACGGTCGGGGGACCCATCACGGAGACCGCAATTTTCAATTCGACAACAGGCGCACAGATTGGCGCGTACTTCGTGCCGATGTCGCCGTGCCGTTTGGTGGACACGCGCAGCGGCCAAGGGACCGGCGGAGCATTCGGCCCGCCCACCATGCCTGCGGCCACGTCGCGCACGTTCCCGGTTGCCACCAGCAACTGCAACATCCCAACGTTCGCTCGCGCCTACGCAGTGAACATCACTGTGGTGCCGCAGGGGCCGCTCTCCTACCTCACCATCTGGCCAACCGGACAACCCCGGCCACTGGTGTCGACCCTGAACTCGTTCGACGGGCGCATCGTTGCCAACTCGGCCATTGTCCCCGCAGGCGCCAACGGATCCATCGATGTCTTCGTCACGAATCTCACCGACGTTGTGATCGACCTTGCGGGCTACTTCACGCAAGTGGATCCGAACGCATTCGGCCTTTACACCACCGCGCCTTGCCGTGCGGTGGACACTCGCATCGGACAGGGAACCACGGGCCAGTTCGGGCCTCCCGCGATCACCGGCGGTACTTCCCGCGACTTCACCCTGCCAACAAGCCGCTGTGCACTGCCTGCCGATGCGAAAGCATACGCCGTCAATGCGACCGTAGTGCCACAAGGGCCGCTCGGCTACCTCACGCTTTGGCCGGCCGGTCAGGCACGGCCACTTGCCTCCACGCTGAACGCGAGTGATGGTCAAATCACCGCAAACTCCACCATCGTTCCCGCGGGCAATGCCGGCGGAATCAGCGCTTACGTCACGAACACCACCGATCTGCTGGTCGACGTGAACGGATACTTCGGAACGCGCAGCGCCAATTCGCTGGCTTTCTACCCGATCGCGCCATGCCGTTTGCTCGATACGCGCCCCGGCGAGGGAACCACCGGTGAGTTCGGACCGCCATCCATTGCAGGCAACAGCACACGCACCATCATCGTGCCGTCGGGACGCTGCAACATCCCGTTCAGCGCCCGGGCATTCTCAGTGAACGTAACGGTGGTGCCGCAAGGCTCACTGCCTTACCTCACCATCTGGCCTGCAAGCCAGGCCCAGCCCACCGTTTCACTGCTCAACTCGTTCGCCGGGAAGATCCTTGCCAATGCAGCGATCATTCCTGCTGGACCGAACGGCTCGCTCAGCATTTTCGCGGCGGCAACCACCGACGTGATTATCGACATCAACGGCTACTTCGCGCCGTAGGTGTTCCCACAGCGCTTGCACAGGTGCGTCCGCTTCATCAGGGAATGAGCGGACGCCGCCTGCGCAGGCGGCCATTCCCATCACGCTTTTTCAATTGCCGTACTGCGTGCGCAAGCGGGCCAACTCGTCCTTCAGCGACTTCACAACACCCGCATACGCCGCATCGTTGTACACGTTGCGTTGCTCATCCGGATCCTTCACCAGATCGAAGCACTCCCAGTAATCGCCCTCGCCGTAGTACTCGATCAGCTTATGCCGCTCCGTGCGAACCCCACGATGCGGCGGAATCCGGTGCGATGTCCCGTAACGATCCAGCGCGGGCTTGCTCGGATCAAATCCCGCCGCTTTGCGCTGTGCCCATGAGTTCTCGTAGTACGTGTACAACATCGACGTGCGCCACTCCGTGCGTTTCCGCTCAAGCAGCGGCCGCAGACTCGTACCCTGCATCCCTGCCGGCATCCGACCGCCACACAGGTCGAGAATCGTCGGAGCGTGGTCAATGTTCAACGCCATTCGGTTTTCCACACGGCCGCGCACGCCAAGCTTCGGATAGCGAATCATGAGCGGCACCCGCAGAGACGGCTCGTACATGAAGCGCTTATCGTACCAGCCGCGCTCTCCGAGATAGAAGCCATTGTCGGAGGTGTAGATCACGATGGTATCTTGAGCCAGTTTCTCTCGATCCAGATAATCCAGCACACGGCCAATGCCTTCGTCGATCGCATGGGTGGTACGCCAGTGGTCCTTCACGAACCGCTGAAAGATCCACTCGCGCCGCTGCTCCGCATTCAATCCCTGGGGCAGATCGGCGTAATCCGGCGCGAGGCTGATCTCGAAGCGCATATCCTCCGCCTGTTGGGCGATGTGGCGCGTCGCGTAGTTGTCGTGATAGGTGCGCGGATGCGGCAACTGGATATCCGCGAACATCTTCTGATGCCGCGGAGGCGGCGTGAACGGCCGGTGCGGACCCTTATGGTGATACAGCAGACAGAACGGCTCATCGCGCGGCGCCGCCTTCAACCACTCCAATGACTTCTCCGTAATGATGTCGGTGACGTAGCCCGGAACAGTGGTTTTCCTGCCGTTTTCGAAGAACACCGGGTCGTTGTACACTCCCTGGCCCGGCAGCACACACGAATAGTCGAACCCCTTCGGCTCATCCGAGAGATGCCACTTGCCGATCACCGCCGTGCGATACCCCGACTGCTTCAACAATTCCGGGTAAGTGGACAGCCCTCTGGTCATGTACTCCGGCGTGGTTTCCGAATTGCCGAAGATGCCATTCACATGCGAGTAAGTGCCCGTGAGAATCGACGCCCGGCTCGGGGCACACAGCGAGTTTGTCACAAAGGCGTTCGTGAACCGGAAGCCCTCCGCGGCGATCCGGTCCATGTTCGGTGTCTTGAGGATACGGTTTCCGTAGCATCCCAACGCCGACACCGGATGATCGTCGGTCAGAATGAACAGCACGTTCGGACGCTTCGCCGGCCGTGTCGGTTGCGCCCGTGTGGATTGCGCCAGTGTAGATTGTGCCCGCGACGCTCCGGCCACAAGCCCCAGCATCGCCTGTCGACGGTTCATCGGCACGCCTCCTTGTTCCCGGTGCAGTCCCCGCTGTCCGCTTACTCCCAGCGCTCGTTGAAGAAGCCCGCCTCGCGCAGGTTGCCTTTCGCGTCGAACACCGCCCAGTCCCCCAGCCTCGGGTACAGCAGAGCATTCGTGCCCTTGAAATCCCGCTCTCCAAAGGTGTGGCCGGAGTTGATCACCACATACTTGTTCGGATTCAGCGGATTCGGATAGATCGCCACCAGCAGTTGATTCTCGCCCTCGAACTTCCTCGCACCCACGCGTACCGACTTCGCATCCCAGCCCAACGGCATCTTGCCGAGCACGCGCGCCATCAGCTTGTTGCTGCCTGGATCACCGAACAACACAAGATTGTGACTGGCGATATCGGCATCGCTGACCTCGGTATCGTTCTTGATCCGGATATCGCCGCGCAGATACTTGTCGTAATCGCGCCGGAACACCTCCAACCGGTCGAGCGCGGCACGATGCGAACTCATGTCTCGCGGCTGACCCGTGGGGCGTACGCAAAGGAAGCTATCGAGAAACGCATCGTCAATCGGTCCCTGCAAACCGTGCCGTTTTCGCAGCGCCTTCGCATTCGAAGCCGGCCCCCATTTGCCGTTACGCCTTTCGATCTCTCGCGGGTTCCGCAGTGTCTGCCCGTCAATCTCGACTTCCGATGCACCTTCCAGCGCGATGCGGCTGACACCCTTCGCCTCAATGCGAACCTTCGTGCCCTCGCGCTGCGCATCGATCTCGGCACGCTCGTAGTGCTTCTCCAGACCCTCCACACGAATCCAGAAACAGCGGTTGTAGCGTGTCGTGTAGGTGACGAACCGCACACGATCAGGCGTCTTGCGTCCCGCAACCAGAGCCCTCTGCAAGAACGCCTCGGACTCCTTCTTGCTCTCCGGCGCGAACTTGTGTCCCACGGCGGGACCAATCAGAAACAGCGTCCGCAAATCCGTGGGCGCCAGCGTTTCCTTCGCCAGTTGCTCTTCCACCAGCTTCGCCGCCCGCAGTTGCGGATCGTCGATGCTCCCATAACCCACTGAGGGGAGCATTGCGGAGTTGCGCGCATAGAGATAAGCATCGTAGATGGTCCAGGCCGCGGTCTCATGTGAGGGCGCATTCGCGATCTTCGCATGCCCCTTCGTATCCGTGAAACCTGCGCCCGCCTCCATCGCCGCCCACCGGTCCGGATGATGCAGACCGATATGCCACGTGCCCGCGCCACCCATGGAGAAGCCCCGCAGCACGATGCGATTCGGGTCGACGCGGTAGTGCGCCTCCGCGGCATCGAGCGCCTCAAACACATCGGTCTCCCCGGCCCAGCGATACGCATTGTTCGTGCGCCCGTAGACATGCAGTTCCAGACGATCGGACTGCGGAGTGACCGGCTTGCCCCACTCGGCATCGGCGAGAAAGCTCACCTCATTGAGCCGTGCGTTGCGGCCATGCAGCACCAGATCCAAACGCATCGGCGTAAGGCCGTCATAGCTTTCGGGCACGATCATCATGTATGGCTGCACGCTTCCATCCACGCGTGACTGGTAGGCTCGCACCACTCGCCCCTTGCGGGCAGGCCACGACGGTTTACCTGCCGCAACCTCCGCCGCCCGCGCCACGCCGGCATCCAACACCTTGAGTGTGTTCTCGTAGTACGCCTTCGTAAGGAACTCTTCCGGATGCCGCAGAATGAAGTCGGCGGCCTTGTGGTAGATCTCCACTTCGTGCAGCGAAGCTGCCGGCGAGACCAATCGAAGCGCCTTGATCCGCTCATCCAGCAGCGACATCTTCGCCCGCACCGCCGCGCTCTCTTCAGCCGCAAGTTTGTAGGGCGGCGGATTCGGAGGCGGAGCCTGCGCGCACAAGGAAGGCGCGGCGAGCACAAGAACAAGAAAGGGCAACATTGTTTCGGAGCACCTGTTTCGCAGTTACTTTAGTCCAGCACTTCGGCAATTCGGCGATCTACCGCCGGCGACCCATCAGATCCCAGCCTCCCACGCGCCGCCCATCCAGCTTGGCTGAAAGCTGAGCACTGATCGCTGACAGCTCCGTACACTAGCTGTGCCGAATCACCAGCACATCCCCGTCCTTGACAATGTATTCCTTCCCTTCCAGCCGCAGCAACCCTTTCTCGCGCAAGCCCGAGTACCCGCCAAGGTCCACCAGCGATTTCCAATTCACCACCTCGGCACGAATGAACTTCTTCTCAAAGTCGCTATGAATCGCGCCCGCCGCCTTCACTGCGGTGCAATGCACAGGAATGGTCCAGGCACGCACTTCGGTCTCGCCCGCGGTGAGAAAGCTCATCAAACCCAGCAGCGTGTAGGTGGCCGAGATCAAACGGTTGAGCCCCGGCTCTGTCAGGCCATAGCTCGCCATCAACTCCGCCGATTCCTCCACAGGCAGTTCCGCCAGTTCCGCTTCGATCTTGCCGCACACCGCGGTGACGTAGGTATTCGGCTTCGCGCCCAGCTTCTCGCGATAGCTCTGCTCAATCCCGTTGAGATTCGCCGCGTTCTCTTCTCCGAGATTCAGCACATACAGCATCGGCTTCTGCGAGAGAAACTGAAAGCCGCGGATGCGCTTCTCCTCATCATCGGTCAACTTCATTTCGCGCAGAGGTGTGTTCGCCTCCAACGTATCCTTGCACCGGATCAGCAACTCGTGCTCATGATCCAGTTCGGGACTCTTGATCTTCTTGCGATCCTTGTCCACGCGCTCCAGCCGCTTTTCCACCACCACCAGATCGCTCACAATCAACTCCGTATCCACATCGTCGCGATCGCGGACCGGATCCACAGTTTCCTTTTCATGCGGAACTGTCGGATCTTCGAACACGCGCAGCACGTGCGCCAGCGCATCCACCACGCGCAGGCTTGCCAGATACGAAGGCTCGCGCAACGCTTCTTTCGAGATCGCCGGAAAGTCGACGTACTCCACCACGGCATGGGTGACCTTCGGCGGACTAAAGATCTTTGCCAGTTCCTCCAGCCGTATATCGGGCACTTTGGCGATGCCTATCCGCGTTTCAAGCGATCCGAGACGAGTGGCTTCATGCACGCCCGTGAGGATGGTAAAGAGAGAGGTTTTGCCCGTCATGGGCAGTCCAATAATTGCTGTTCTCATTGCGATGAATCTTATAAGGGGACTTCGACGAAAGTAAGGATCTCCTGGAGGATCCGGTCCGCCAGGTCGTGCGAGCGCTGCAACGGCGCGACCCGGTTATTCAACACGACGCGATGCGCGAATACTGGCACCACCAGACGCTTCACGTCATCCGGAATTGCGTACTCGCGGCCTTCCACCAAGGCGAGCGCCTGCGTCGCCCGGTACAGCGCCTGAGCGCCGCGCGGGCTCACGCCAAGCGAAAGCGAATCATGATCGCGAGTCTTGGCGACAATCGCGAGCATGTAGTCGATGAGAGCATCGTCCACCCGCACCTTGGGCGACACTGCCTGCAATTGGATCAACTCCTGCGCCGTGAGAATCGGGCCGGATTCCACGTGCGGGCGCATCGTATCGCGAAGAATCTCGCGCTCCGCCGCCGCGTCCGGATAGCCGATCCGCAGGCGCATCAGAAAACGGTCCAACTGCGACTCCGGCAGCGGATACGTGCCGTGATGCTCCACCGGGTTCTGCGTCGCAATCACCATGAACGGCTCAGCCAGTGGATACGGCCGCCCATCGATCGTGATCTGACGCTCATTCATTGCTTCCAGCAGGGCCGACTGTGTCTTCGGCGTCGCACGGTTGATTTCATCCCCAAGCAGAAAGTTCGTAAAGATCGGCCCCGGCTTGAACTCAAAGTCGGAGGTGTGCGCGTTGTAGATCGTGACACCGAGCACATCGCTCGGCAGCATGTCCGAGGTGAATTGCAGCCTGTGGAACGAGCAGCGGACCGAACGCGCCAGCGCCTGGGCGAGCGTCGTCTTGCCGACCCCCGGCACGTCCTCCATCAACAGATGCCCCTTCGCAAGCAGGCACACCAGACTCAGGCGCACCACTTCCTGCTTGCCCCGGATGGCCGTACCCAGGGATTCCTCGAGTCCGGCGACTCGCGAAGAAGCCCAGGATAGAGAGACCTCGGCCGGCGGGGCATCCACTAGTTCCCGCTGGCTCATGAATTCAGTGTATCGAATCTGCTTTGTGTTTCTGTCGTAACGCGATTCCTCGCATGATCTCACGCAATCAGCATGTAAGTGGCAAGCGCGGCGCCGGCGAGTTTTCCATCGCCATCGCGAAGGTCCACACTGCCAACAACAAGATTCGCGCCCACCCGCAACAGCTTCGAACGGGCCACGATCTTGCCGTGAGTGATTGGACGGAAATAGTTGATCTTCAGTTCCACGGTGGTGCACCGCCGCTTGCCGCCGAAGTGCCGCAGGATCGCGATACCCACCGCCGCATCCGCGATCGTGGCGCTGACACCGCCATGCAGACCGCCCACCAGGTTCTTCAGATCACTGCGAAACGGAATCTCCAGCGTGACACCATCCCGATGCACCTTCGCAATCCGCAAGCCGAGGCTGTGGTTGAACGGCATCTTGCCAGTCATGGCGCGCAATTGACTCAACGTAAGAGGAGTGTGTTCCATGGGCGGCTCTGTGCGTCAACTCAACCAGCCCGATCGCACGGAGGCGTGCACTGAGATGTGCATTGCGCCGAGGGCACGCTGGTTCGGGCGCCGGTGCGCCACGGCTCGCAGACCGCTTCGCCGCGGCAAGGATCGCTGCTTGTTCCCCGCGTGTTCCATGGCGCTAATCTGTCCGCGAGACGGCGGATTGATCAAGTTCGTTCAGAAACTGCGGCCTCTCGCGCCATCCTTCCGACACCTTCACGAACAGTTCCAGATATACCTTGCGATCGTACAGACGCTCGATGTCCAGCCGGGCCGCCGTACCGATGCGCTTCAACATTTCGCCCTTGCTTCCGAGCAGAATCGCCTTCTGCCCCGCGCGCTCCACATGGATGGTTGCCAGGATGCGCGTGAGCGTTCCCGACGGCTTCGGCACTTCCTCCCATTGATCCACCATCACGGCGACCGCATGGGGCACTTCCTGGCGTGTCATGTGCAGGATCTTCTCGCGGATCAGTTCCGCCACCAGAAAACGCTCCGGCTGATTGGTGAGATAGTCATCGGGGAAGTACTGCGGACCTTCCGGCAGACGCACCAAAATCGCCTTGCGAACCAGTTCCACACCATCTTCCGCCAAAGCCGAGATGGGAATGATCTCCGCAAACTCCCGCAGTCCTTCATAGTGCGCGATCAACGGCAGCAGCGCCCCTTTTGACTCCATCGCGTCCACCTTGTTCAGCACCAGCAGCACCGGCACTTTCAACCCTTCCACCCAACGCAGCGCCTCTTCGTCCGCTTTCACAAACGGCCGGCTCGCATCCACCACAAAAAGGATCAAATCGCGCCCATCCAGCGCTTCCTTGATCTTGTCGTTCATGCGCTTGTGCAGCAGACTCTTCGCTTCGTTGATACCTGGTGTATCGAGGAAGACGATCTGCGCACCAGGCTGATCACCGGCCGGTGTGTCCGTCCAGACGCCTTGAATCGAAGTACGCGTCGTCTGCGGTTTGTCGGCCACGATGGCAAGCTTCGTACCGAGCAGCGCGTTCAACAACGTCGACTTGCCTGCGTTCGGCCTGCCGATAATTGAAACAAATCCGGACCGGAATGTTTTAGCTGTGAGATCCATTGAGAGCCTTACGAATGCGGACGCGCTCCACCCGGCGGTCGTCGCTTGAGAGAACTTCCAGGACGATGCCCGCGCGTGCCACGGTTTCGCCCGCCTTCGGCACGCAACCCGACCACTCCGTCACAAGTCCCCCCACGGTGGTTGCCTCTATCTCCTGATCCGGCGTGAAGTCGATCAATCGTTTGAGATTGTCCAGATCGAAGTTGCCGGCCACTACATACACGCCCTCGCCTTCGGGAACAGCATCCACACCGGGCTCGTGCTCATCCCGAATCTCGCCGAGGATCTCTTCCACCAGATCCTCCATCGTCGCGAGCCCCGCGGTGTTCCCGTACTCATCGATCACCGCGACCATATGCACGCCGTCACGCTGCATTTCGCGCAGAAGCTGATGCACCGGTTTCGTTTCCGGAACGCTCCGGATCGGCCGCATCATGGAGCGCACATCGCGATCCGCGCGCTCCTGCTCATCCAACTCGAACATATCGCGCACATGCACGAAGCCGGCAATCGTGTCGATGGTATTCTCATACACCGGCACGCGCGAGTACTGTTCGTTGATCACCACCTGGCGCAAATCCTCCAGCCTCTTGTCCGCGGCGATCGCCACCATACTGGGGCGAGGCGTCATCACTTCGCGCACCGTCTTCTCGCCGAAGGCCACCACGGAGTGAATCAACTCCTCGTCCTTCTCCTGAATGATGCCTTCTTCCTTGCCCGCTTCAATCAGCGCTTCAATGTGCTCTTCCTGCGTCGGCTCCTGATCACCGCTGGGCGCTTTGTCGGTCAGTTCGGCGAGGCTCTGAATGAAGTCGAGCATCGCAATCACGGGCTTCGCCGCGAGCGCGAGCAGCCGCAGAATGCCCACCACCGCCACCGCCCAATGTCCCACCGTGCGCGTATAAAGAAACCGCGGCACCACATAACTGGTGAGCAGCATCAGAAGCGAACCTGCCACGCTCGCTTCGAGAATCGACTGCCAGATTGGCTCATTGATGGCGAAGATCGCCATCGTGGTGATCGTGAGGCCGATGATGCCAAAGTGCCGGATCAGCGAATACGCAAGCGCCCCATCTTCGGCATCCATCCCGAGTTTCTCCTGCAGAGTCTCGCGATAGAACTGCAGCGACGGCAGTTCGCGCGCGGTGATGCGTAGGCTTTGCCGGCACAGCAGATGTACATAGCTCACGGCGATCACCAGCAGCGCCGTCACCACCAGCAGAATGATCAGAGGAAGCAAAATCATGATCATGACCGCTTCCTCGCGCGCTGAATCAGGCCGCGGGGAAGCCCAAAATGCTTGCGCCACTTCGACTCCGCCCGTGCCATCTGCCCCTTATCTTTCTCATGATCCATGCCGCTCAGGTGCAACGCCCCATGCAGCATCAGAATCTCAATCTCTTCTTCCAGAGTATGCCCAAACTCCGCTGCCTGTGCAGCCGCTCGATCCACCGAAATCGCGATCTCACCGAGAAAGCCGGGAGCGGGTTCCGGAAAGCTGAGCACGTCGGTCGGATAA
>JAEUQE010001139.1 GCA_016789785.1 Bryobacterales bacterium | reverse complement strand
ACGCCTTCCGCTCACGCCCACTCGAAGCAACAGCACCCACGGCCAGGCAACCGAATCCGCCAAGATTCTCCCGTCGGTGCGTTCCCCGGATGAACGCTCCAAGACGCACTTGCCTTCCGGCAAGAGTTCGATCGAAACGGTCGATCGGCGACTGCGATTCAGCGCATGGCGCCAAATGGCGAATGCACTGACGGCAACCACCGCCACGCAACCCAACGATCGAATTGAAGAGGGAATCGGAACGATCGCCAAGGCGAGAAGCGACGCACTCCCAAGAACCGTCAAACAGGTAGCGGCGAAGGATGACGGACGGATCGCGACCGATGCGATTGTCGCCACGAGTGGTGTCGACTAGATCCGCCGAAAAACAATCGTACTGTTGGTGCCGCCGAATCCGAACGCGTTCGACAATGCGGCACGGATGGTCATGGGACGCGCAGACAGCGGCACGTAGTCGAGATCACAGGCGGGATCCGTGTCAACGAGATTCGCTGTCGGTGGCGCGATCTGGTTGTAAACCGCAAGCGTCGT
>JAEUQE010001138.1 GCA_016789785.1 Bryobacterales bacterium | reverse complement strand
CGGATTCGAGTACGTGAAGGAGAACAGCTTGCCCGGCCACGCAGGCTTCAAGGGCGGCGTGTAGTCGCGCCAGAAGGCGTATTCCGCCGGCTTGTCGATAGTGTGATCTTCGCCCGCCAGGTAGTCCATGGCAAAGCACACCGTGAACGCCTGATGATTGTCCGGCTGCGGCTGCTCGGGAGCCCGCTCCTCCCCGGTCTGCTTGCGCGATTCGTACCCCGTGACAAACTCCACCTTCGCCAGAGGCAGCAGATCGCCCAGTTCGGTCGCATCCAGAAACCAACGCGCGCGAATGGTACGGCTGCCCACCGTCACCGCGCGCAGCGTATCGCGCTCGACGTCCGCGGCAACCGGAGCGTGCCCGGTCAGTACCGTCAGACGCCCGGAAGACAGATACGGCGCCAGCATTTCTTCCAGCACCGCGAGCGAAACCCGAGGCTCATGCGCAATCGCCGACACCGTCGCATTGCCCGGATTCAGATACACCGCCGACCGTGCCGCTGCCGTCAATGGATAATTGCGCCGGTAAAAC
>JAEUQE010001137.1 GCA_016789785.1 Bryobacterales bacterium | reverse complement strand
ACATTGAAACAGGCAGCTGACCTCGGATTCTTGCCGGCCATCGAAGCCTTGGCGCAGGCCTTCGCAAAGGGCGGATTCGGTGCGGCGCCTGACCCGGCCGCGGCAGAGGCATACGCGAGGAAGGCCAATGAAAAGCGAAACGCGAAAGCGGTCCCGGCTGTGAGGAAATGACGAGAGAACCAATCGCCCGCATTGCGCTATCCGGAATGCTCTCAATCGGTCTCGTCGGAATGTCTGCGGCGGCGGATATTCGAAACGGCGGACGGCTTTATTCGATGCATTGTGTCGCCTGCCACGGAGCAGACGGAAAAAGCATCATGCCCGAAGCGCCGAATTTCGCGCGGGGCGAGCGGCTACTGCAGTCGGATATTTCCCTTCTCAATGCCATGCGGATTGGCCGGGGCGCCATGCCCGGATACATGGGCATCTTGTCGGACCGGGAAATACTGGACGTGATTTCATTTCTGAGAACTTTAAGATGAAGTGGTTCTTCCTTGGCTGTTTACTCCTTGTGTCACCGGCATTCGGACAG
>JAEUQE010001136.1 GCA_016789785.1 Bryobacterales bacterium | reverse complement strand
GCCGCGACCACCACGGGCGACTTCGCGGAGCTCCTGGAATGGGTCGCGAAGCGCCTCCGCGAGGGGGGATCGCCCGCCGAGCTGACCCTGTGGAGGGTGCAGCCGAATGCCTTGAAGGCCACCAGGGTCGCGACCACCGCCGCATTCGACGAGGGGGCGCCCGATCGCGAGATGGACGAGCAGGTCGTGCGCATCTGGCGCGACATGTCGGAGCTGGGCACCGCCCTCATCCTGGGTGATGCGCAGCGCGGACCGCTGCGAAAGGTGCTCGCCCCATCGGACGACATCGGGACCGGGATTGTGGTGCCGGTGCCGGACGACGGCGCGCTGCTCTGCGCGTTGGTGGTCTGGCGGCGCGTGGGCACGTGGACCGAGGCCGATCGTGCGCTCGTGGAGGAACTCGCGGGCCCCATGGCCACCGCGCTGCGCCTGCATAACGAGCGGCACGAGGCGATGCGCGCGCGCGAGGCGCTGGAGGCGGATCGGCGCGCCTTGTTGCAGCGCCTCGACCGCGACGACCTCGGCGATGCAC
>JAEUQE010001135.1 GCA_016789785.1 Bryobacterales bacterium | reverse complement strand
CGAGATTTCCGTCATTGATCGAATGCGACCACATGTACTCCGTGCCCCACGTGACGCCTTTGCCAAGACGACGGTGAAGAGAAACTTGAAGCGCGTGGAAGTTGCTCTTGCCGTCCTGGCGCTTTTCATCAAGCCGTCCAAATGCCGGCAGGGGACGAACCCGAGTGACAGGATCGAGGTTATTGATGTATTGCCGCGAAAACAGCTTCACGCCGGAACTGGCGTTGTAGCCGATCTGCGTCAGGAATCCCGCGATCAGTTTCTGCTGAATCGATAAACCCCATTGCGCACTGTACAGATCGCGTCGATCGCGTTGCAGCGAGCGCGGCGTAACGCCCTGCGAGCGAGCCTGCGAGACAAACGACGAAACGGGGTACGCCAGGTTCGGCGCTTCGGCGGCCGTGAGCGACAGACGCTCGGCCACATTGTCGAGCGCAGTGTTTACGTCGTCGATTTGACCAGGCCCGTGATAGATGCCCGCGCCGCCTCGAATCACCGTCCTTCCCTTCAGTGAAGCGGGAGACCATGCGAAG
>JAEUQE010001134.1 GCA_016789785.1 Bryobacterales bacterium | reverse complement strand
CGCGACCGAGGGCAAGGTATCGCGACCCGTCGATGCGAACAGCCGCTCCGGCACGGCCTCCCGCCCATCCGGCAGGGGCTCGTTGCTGATCCGGTACAGGCCGAACTGCGGCTTGCGCTGCACGAAAGCGAGCAGCGCGGCACGCGACGCGATCGCAGGCGCCTGTGCGTCCTCGATGCCCAGGTCGGTGATCGTGCGACCGTCCAGCGCCAGTCGGTACAGCCGCGTGTGATTGTCGACCCGGCGACCGAACACGATCGCCTTGCCGTCAGGCGTCCAGTCCCAGCCGCGCAGTTCTGCGCGCTGATGGGTCAGCCGCTCCGCAGTGCCTCCTGTCGCGGGGACACGCCACAGGTCCCCCAGTGGCGTGTTGCGGACGAACACGATCCAGCGGCCATCGGGCGAATAGCGTGGTGCCGTGTCGACGTCCTGCGCGTTGGCGCCGTAATCCAGCGCGCGCCAGCGACCGGTGCCCAGGTCCAGCTGATGCAGGCCCGGCTCTCCCCCACCCGCGAGCGGGCTGCTGAACACCA
>JAEUQE010001133.1 GCA_016789785.1 Bryobacterales bacterium | reverse complement strand
GAGCTCGCAGGCGATGCGGAATTCCTTGCTGCTGCGCTGCATGGAGCCGGTCTGGAGCACGCGGTTGTGCTTCTTGACGGTTTCGACCACGGAGACGGCCTCGTGGATATTGTGCGTGAGCGGCTTCTCGCAATACACATCCTTGCCGTGGCTGAGGGCGCTGTTCGTGATGATGGCATGCCAGTGGTCCGGCGTGGCGATGCACACGGCGTCGATGTCCGCACGCTCGGTGATCTGGCGGAAGTCGCCGGTGGTCTCGCAGGGCTTGCCGGCGCCGCCGTTCTTCGCGTAGTGGTCGTCCACACGCTTCTTGTAAAGATCACGGCGCACGTCATAAACGTCGCAGACGGCCACGACCTCGACTTCGGGATACTGGAGGAATTTGCCGATGAGGCCGCCCATCTGCTTGCCGAGGCCGATGAAGCCCATGCGGATCTTGCCGTTGGCCGATTGCGACCAGACGCGGGACGGGAGGATGAAAGGCGCGGCGACGCTGGCGGCCGCGGATTGGATGAAATGACGACGGTTGTTCAT
>JAEUQE010001132.1 GCA_016789785.1 Bryobacterales bacterium | reverse complement strand
AAGCTGTGGATCACGTCCTCGGACGTCTGCGTCAACCGAATGGCCGTGTTGACCGGGATGTGCAGCGTATTGATCTCGCGCTGGCCGGTCGGGTGCTGGACCTTCCACATCCACTGCTTGCCGACGACGTAGAAGTCCATCACGTCCGCGGGCGGACGCATCAGTTGCACGTACACGGCTGTGCCCCAGCCGAAGAGGCCCATCAAGATCACGAGCGGGATGCCGGACCACAAGAGCTCGAGTTGCGTCGAGCCTTCGATCTGGGTCGCGACACGCCCGTCGTTCTTCTTTCTGAACCAGACGACGAACGTCACGACGGCCGCAAAGATCAAGACCGTCATGACGACGGTGAGCGCGACCAGGAACCACCAGACCAGGTCGATCTGGAAGCCCATCTTCGAGGCGTTATCGGGGAGTAGGGGGAAGTCGTTCCACATGGCTTGGGCTCAGGACGCGGCCGCAGCGCGCGTGAGGCGTCGTTCGCGGCGTACCATCACGAACATGTAGCTGCCCATCCCGACGACCGTGAGGACG
>JAEUQE010001131.1 GCA_016789785.1 Bryobacterales bacterium | reverse complement strand
AGGGCCGCGTTGTCAACCGGCTCGACACCGTCGGCCTCATCGGCGGCTGCACCGATACGAACGAAATCAACTACCTTCTCGGTAAATTCCGTTTCGGCCTCGGCATCATCCCCTACGAAAATCAGGCCAGGCTTTGACACGGCCCCACGGTGGTCAGTTTGGCCGCCACGTTTGGTAGAGGGGCAATGACCAATGGCTGGTGCGATATCGCTAATGCCGATGTCGTCCTCGTCATGGGCGGCAACCCCGCCGAAAATCACCCCGTCGGCTTCCGCTTCGTCATGGAGGCCAAGCGCAAGCGCAAGGCCAAGCTCATCTGTGTCGATCCGCGTTTTAACCGTACCGCAGCGGTCTCGGATTCCTATGTCCCCCTCCGCTCCGGCACCGACATTGCCTTCCTCGGCGGCTTGATCCACTACGCCATTGCAAACGATCTGTGCCACATGGATTACGTCCGCGCGCACACCAACGCCGCGTTTCTCCTCCAGGAAGGGTTCGCCTTCAACGAAGGTCATTTCAGCGGCTGGAGCGATG
>JAEUQE010001130.1 GCA_016789785.1 Bryobacterales bacterium | reverse complement strand
GACCCGTTCCCGGGGAGCAACCATCACGAAGCCGCTGGCGCCCGGGAAGGACTGCGCCGGCCGTGGCCGTACACGCCGGACACTGTCTCGGTGGTGTTGCTGCAGGCCGCCGTCAAGATCGTGACGCACGACGCGGCGCATGTCCTGCAAGCCCGAGAGACCTATCGGCGCGTGATGGCGAGCGCAGCCGCGCCGCCCCACAGCTCAGCACCTGTCGGCCGGGCAACGAGGGCGCTGCGTCGGGCACGCGAGGGTACGTCGGGCGTCGAGCGGCCGGTGACGTCGGTGTCCGAACTCGTGCGGCGCATCGACATGCTCTACGCGGCGTGCTTCGTGGTCCTCTCCTACATGGTCGGTCCGCGTGTCAGCGAGATCCTCCACCTTCATGCCGGCTGCGTGCGGCGGCTGGTCGGCGATGCGGCCGGCGCACCCGTGAGCGTGATCGTCGGCAGCATCTTCAAGCGCCAGCCCGGCTACGATGGCTGTCCCCATGAATGGGTCGCACCGCCCGTGGCCGTCCAGGCGATCTCGGTG
>JAEUQE010000112.1 GCA_016789785.1 Bryobacterales bacterium | reverse complement strand
CATGGTTTGGTCGAAGAAAAACTCCAGATACAGGGCGCGCGAGTAAGAAAGTGTCATGACGAAGCAGGAAAGCGTTCGCTTCGCGCGCCCCACCTGCACGTGGCCGAAGTGAGCCCAGTCGGCTTGCGCCTGCTCGCCCGGAAAGGTATGCAGGCTGAGGAAGGGTTCACGGACTTGCGGACGCATCCGCGCTACGGCGCGGCGTAGTTGCACGATGCTGCCCGAGTAGCCGCGGTCACGGATCATCTGGTAGATCCGCGTGGCGCGCAAGCGTGGATGCTGCTCCAGCGTTTCGCGGATGAATGCGGTAAAGGGATCGACGATGGAAGGCCGGAGGAAGTCGCGCGATAGAAAGCGGCTGGCTTCGATGGCATTGCGCACGGTGTCGGGATGCACGTTGAGTTGCGCGGCGATGGTGCCGATTCTCCAATGCTCGGCGTAAAAGTAGCGGCGGATACTGGTGCGGAGTTCTTCGCTGATCATTGCGGAAGCCTCTCAACGGCGCCGGACGGGCAAGATGCGGCGGTAGGGATTGAGAAAGCGCACGGCGCGTCCGCAGATGCGGCAATGAGGGTGTGTTGGGGTTGGTTCACAACCCGATGATGGCGGGGATAGGTTCAAAAGGGAAGATTGATCCGTCACGCTTTCTTCGCCTTGGGCGGCCGGCGGGATGGACCGGGCGCGGCAACGTTGCCGGTAGCGGCGTTGCGAGTCGCAATGATCCTGGCGGCCTTCGGGGCTTGATTGGTGGCGCTGCCTGGCGGCCCGGATTTGTTCTTTCCGTGCGTGTTGGCGGCATGGATCCGAACAGAGCGGTGACCGCGATAGCAGCGGCGGCAGATGATGAAGGTTTGCCCGCAACGGAACGCTACGTCCCGGTTCTCATCGCTTCCCAAGTCGCGAATGCCTGCGGCTTCTGGACAACGGAGGCGATTCCAGCTACGTTATTGGATGACCTTTGGATCGCCCCTCTTTGGCTGTCCAGAACCGGAACCCTGTCGCTGCTAACGGCCGGGTTCCACTCCTTTCCTTCACTCACAATACTTCTTTTCTCAACGCGATGATCGGATCGACTTGCCGCCTCCGGCGGCGATGATGTCGGCAACTGTCCAGAAATCTACGCTTCGCGATGATTGATTACATCGTACGAGATCGACTTCCCAGATCCCGAAATGGGCGACCAACTCGGCGATTTCCATGCGCTTGTCATGACGCATCATCGCTTCGCTGGCGCGGCGATTCTCGATGGCAACCGCCGCCAGGTGGGCACCAGTTTTGGCGATCGCCAGTTGATGGCTGGACCGACGGATCACCTGCCTGTGATACACCGCAAAAGTTCCGATGGGCGCGCCGGCCCTGTCGCGGATCGGCTGTGACCAGCACGCCCGGAGGCTATGTTCGACCGCCAGCACCCGGAATTGAGCCCACTTCGGATCGGAATAAGTGTCTTCCACGATCACGATCTCATTGGGATAAGCCGCAGTGCCACACGATCCCGCAGAGGGTCCGATCGGGGCGCCGTGGATGGTGCTGCAATAGTCGACTGGCAGACTTGGTGCGCTGCCCTGGTGAAGGTGCCGTCGTTCCTCGTCCAGTAACAAGGACGGAGGCCATCGAATCGGGGATTTGGCGCGCGAGCGACCGGACAATCGTCTTGCAAGGGGGCGCCTGTCGCGGTCATTTCCAGGATGGTGCGCTCATCCTGGTATGCGATTGACACGAATTGTGTTGCGTCTGCGGATTCCACGATCCGCCGGCGGCGGTTCATCGCTGAAACCGCCTCTCCGCGCTCCCGGCTTTCCGTTCCCGTCGCCGCAGCGGGTTGTTTTGACCATACGCCTACCTTATCGGACAACGTTCCTGTCGTCGATCCCTTTTTCGGGCCTTTCTAGCGGCCAAAGTAGCCTGCAATATCGATAATCAGGTGGGACGACCGGAACGCATATACGTCGATCGAGCCATTTGCGCCCGCCGGAACAATGGCGCTGTTAGTCACGGTCTGCCCTTGAAACGCGTTGAGGATCGATGCGTTGGGCCGTGGTTGGCCGGTTGGAAAAGCAGTCACAAACGGCATCGGATTGCCGCTCGGAATTGCCGTGGCGTGAATTGCGTACGCCCTGGCCGATGGCAGGACGCCGGCACAGGCCGCTGCGGGAAGCGCGTAACTCCGCGTCAGTTCGTCGCTGAATGCGGGTCCGCCGAATGGGCCGGCTGCCCGTTGTGTGTCGACGGCGCGGCACTGCCGCACCGGGAAGTACGATAGGCCGTTCTGGCCGTCGTCCGGAGCGAAGTAACCTGTAATGTCCACCAGTACATCCGTGCGGTCGAAGGCAAAGATGTCGACACTGCCGTCGGCGGAAGCGGGGAGGATCACATTGTTGGCAAGGACGCGGCCGCCCGGTGAGTTGATGTTCGAGATATTCGGCTGAGCGCCGCCGGCAGGCCATGCGGTGAGAAACTGCAGCGGTCCGGGCGGCACGACGGTGAGGGTAACCGAATATGCCGCGGCACCGGAGGGGACCTGGCAGTAGGGGTTGCCGGGGAAGCGGAAACGCCGGGTCTGCCGGGCTTCGAAGGAGGGCGGTCCGTAAGGCCCCGGGGGAGTCCGG
Source organism: Bryobacterales bacterium (assembly GCA_016789785.1). Next base: position 24,929 of record JAEUQE010000112.1, on the reverse strand, counting down.
TACTCCGAGCGCGTTTCCACCACCCGGCATGGAGTAAGTGGGTAGTAAGTCAGACCGCCCGCCTGGTCGGTGAAATAACCACTGATATCTATGACCATGTCCACGGCGTCGGAGGAGTAGACCTGGATTTGATTCTGTGGGCCGGCCCGCACAATGGCGGAATTCGCGACGATGTTCCCATCGGGCGACCTTACGGTGAAAAAGTCGGGCCGGGTCTCGCCGCCCGGCCAGATGGTGACGAAGTCGGCGGGCCCACGGGGGATCAGGGTGACATTCAGAACGTAGGCCCGTGCCGATGCAGGCACTGGGCAGACATTGGACTGCGGGAGGCTCAGGGTTCGCGTCTCGCCTGCGGCCACGAACGGCGGGCCGAACGCTCCGGTGCGGCCCTCAAAATTGTAGTCGGGGCGTGTTTCCATGAGCCGGCAGGGAGACATCGAGACAAAGCGCAGTCCCGTGGACGGGGTATTCGGCTGCAGGCTGATCGTCGCGATGCCGGCCTTGGTAGGGTCGGCGACGCTGATCGCGAGAACCTGCACGGTGCTTGCCGACGTGATGGCGGCGGGCGCGGTGTAGGTTCCGCTGGCTGAAATGGAGCCCGTTGCAGGAAGCAGCGAGTAAGTCACATTGTTATTCGGCGTGCCGCTGATGCTGGTGCTGAAGGTGACGCTCTGTCCGGGACCAAGGGTGATGTTGGAGGGGTTGATGGTGACTGATATTGTGGCCGCGGGTTGCAGGGTGATGATCGCGGCTGCGAACCGGCTGGTATCGGCAAGGCTGGTGGCCCGCACTTCGACGGTTGTGACCGCGCTGATGTTCGGTGGGGCCGTGTAGACGCCGGCGCCGGTGATCGTGCCAACCGCGGGTTGCAGTGTGTAGCTCACGCCGGTGTTGGTGGCACCCGAGACCGTGGCGGTGAACGCCGCCGACTGGCCGGCGAACAGGCTCACGGTTGCAGGCGCGAGATTCACGTTGATTGCGGCGCCGGGCTGCAAGTTGATGGTGGCGGTGGCAAACCTGGTGGAGTCGGCTGCACTGGTGACGCGCAGGACGACCTGCGTCGCGGCAGCGATCGATGCGGGCGCCGTGTAGACGCCGTTTGCGCTGATGGTTCCGAGGGCCGGTTGAAGCGAGTAAGTCACGGCCGTGTTCGAACTGCCAGTTACCGACGGGGTAAATGTTGCCGATTGACCGGCGGAGAGGTTCACGACCGTAGGCGCGAGAGTGATGTTGATCGCGGAGGGCTGTAAGTTGATGATAGCCGTGGCGAAGCGGGTTGGGTCGGCCACGCTGGTGGCCCGCAACAGCACGGTGGTAGCGGAGGTGATGGCCGACGGCGCCGTGTAGACTCCGCCCGGGGTGATGACGCCGGTCTGCGGTTCAAGCGAGTAAGTAATCGCGGTATTCCCAGTTCCGCTCACCAGCGCGGTGAAAGTTGCGCTCTGTCCGGCTTGTAAGGTGACGCTGGACGGCGACAGCGTCACGCCGATTCCCACCGGTTGCAGAATCACCGTTGCGGTTGCGAAGCGGCTGGGATCAGCCACGCTCGTCGCGGTGACCACAATCGTGGTCTGGGCCGCGATCGACAGTGGAGCCGTGTACAGCCCGGCCGCTGTGATGGTGCCGATGGCGGGCTGAATCGCAAATGTGACCGCGGTGTTGCTGGTCCCGGTAACAATGGCGCTGAATGTGACTTGCTGCGCCGATTGCAGCGAGGAGGTGCCGGGAGTAAGTGAGATCTGGATTGGCGAGGCGGGCTGTAAGTTGATGGTAGCGGTGGCGGCCCGGGTGGGGTCCGCCACGCTGGAGGCGGTCAGTTGCACCGTGGATGCGGTGGGAATGGACGCAGGAGCGGTGTACAGTCCGGACGCGGAGATCGTGCCCACCGCGGGCTGTAGTAAGTAAGTGACCGCGGTGTTGGTAGCGCCGGAGACGGTCGCATTGAACTGTGCCGTACCGTTCGGATTCAAAGTGACCTGCGAGGGCGCCAGACTGATGGTCACGCTGCTTGTGGAAGCTGCTTGATCAATGCGTAACTCCGCGCTTGCGACCGAGCGAATGGAGAGCGTGGCTGACCGCGCCGCGCCGGTCGAGTTCGGGCTTACGCGGACGCGCACCTGCCGCGTACCGGAGGGTAAGTCATCTTCCGTTGCGATGGCCGGTGAAAGTATCTCGACGAAGCCCTGATCCCGAGACAGATTCCAGGTGCAGCCGGCTGGAATGGTCACGGTGAACTCCTGCTCGCCACCGGCAGGCGGCGACTGGATGGCCGTTGCGGCGAGCGAGGGCTGGCATTGGGACGGCGGGGTCGAGGGGCAGGCGAGAATCGCGTCGTTGGTGGAAGACTGCGTGTCCGCGGTTTCGCAGCCCAGCTTTACAGTTTGTGAGGAGCAACTGCCACCCGGTCCGGGGCTCGTGGTGAACGCGCGGCGGACTGTCTGGCCGGCGGGCACGTTGGCACAGTTGAAACAACCTCCCGCGCCACCGGTGAGCCGGGTGCTGAGACCGCAGTTGTCCGCAGTGATGGAACTGGAGTTCGACATGGTGACGGTGGTGAAGACCCGGAACGGGTCCTGCGAACCGAGCGAAGGCGGGCCATAAGTGCGTTGCGCGGTGACGTTCACCCGGGCCGAGGCTACTTGGGCAATGAATGAGTCGAACTCTCCGCCGCCGAAATTCGGAGTAAATAGAGACGGTTGAATCGCCTGCGGCAGGACCGAGGTTCCGTCGGGTTTCCGTCCCGTCGTTCCCGCAAAGAAAACGTTTCCGTTCGGGGCCACCGTCACATCGGCGATCCCCTCGCTGACCAGGGCCCCGAAGTAAGTAGAAAAGAGTAAGTTGAATCCCTTGTTTGGGAGCGGCGCCACGCGAATCAGGAAGGCGTCGTAGCCGCCGATGGCCTGCTTGGTGGCCGAGAACGGACCGTCGGGAAAGTCGGAGGATTGGGTATATCCGCCCACCCATGCGGTGCCGAGGGAATCAATCGCGATTGCATCCCCATACTCGCGGAGCGATCCACCGAAGTAGCCAAAGTGCGTTCCGAGGCCGAGGGGGTCAAGGCGGGCCACGAATACGTCCCCCTGGAATCCGTTGATGCCGTAGGTATTGTCGCCCTGCTGGCTGGAGTTCGTCTCGCCGGTAACATACACGTCGCCGGTGGGAGTAACTGCCAGGGAACGCACTTCGTCGAAGGCATCGCTGCCGACATAGTGGAAGTTCGAGATGATCCCCTGCGTGTTGACCCGCATGTAGAAGCCGTCGCAAGCGCCGGAATAGTTCGTGAACGAGGAAATGTTCAGATTGGGCGAACAGACGATGCCGCCGACGTACCACAGGTTGTTCGGCCCGCTCACCACGTCGTAAGCAATACCGGGTCCCGCTCCGCCGTAGGTCTGTTTGCTGACCGGGCCAAGATTCAACAGGTTCCACCACGCGTAGAGGATGTCGTCGCCCTGCTTGCCGACGGCCATCACGCTGCTGCCGAGGACCGCGATGGCGTAGAGCGCATCGGGCTGGGGGCCTCCGATGTAGCTCGACCATTCGAGCGCGGTGCCGGTGAAATCCATCTTCGTGACAAAGCCGTCGGGTCCGCCGGCGAGCGTGGATTGCGCACCGATCCCAACCGTGGGAAACGCATCTTCGGCGGGTACAGTGGACGTCGTCTCGCCCGCGAGGAAAGGATTACCGTTCGCGTCCACGGACACGCCGTGAATCACGTCGTAGCCCATGCCGCCGAGGAAGGTGGCGTAGATGACCGAAGTGCCTGCGGGATTGAGCTTCACCAGAAACGCATCGAAACCGATGTCGGTGGTGGCGAGCGGATTGCGTTTCTCAGTCTGGTAGGCGGGGGACGTGAGACTGCGGCGGAAGTTCTGTGACATGGTGCGGCCGCAGACGTAGATGTTGTTGGCGGAATCCGTGGTGACGCCGAACGCATCGTCGGTCAAATTGCCGCCAAGGTGGGAGGCAAAGAGCAGGATGGGGTCAATCACCAGGGGCTTGGTGCGATCGTAGCGGGCGAGCGTGAAACCCATCGTGCGCTTGTCGATCAGCCGGTAGGCGCCGGCGATCTCCACCTTGCGATCGCCATCGTATTGATAGATGTGCGGGCGAAGATGACGGACCTCGCCGCTCGCAACCGAGAGCAGCAGATCGCCCGTGGTCTCGTCGATGCGCATGTTCTTCACGCCATCCCAGGCGAGCCGGATTTGCTCGTGGTGCGCACCGGGCTTGACGACGAAGTCGTATTCGAGGCGGCGCTGGTTGCCGTAGTACACTACGTCGATGCCTGCGTAGACATCGCGGAATCGCACCTTTGCGTAATGTGGCACGCGCGTACGCCAGTTCTCCCGTTTGTTGCCGTGGAAGTACGATGAGTAGCCCGATGTCGGCTCCAAACCTTCGGGCGCAATACCGTTGCGCGAACCTTCCAGCCGCATCGACACGCGCTCTGCGTCTATGGGCTCGGGGTTTTCGGGGAGAGGTGCGCCGCGCCGGACCGGATAGCTGCGATTGCGAGCCCACACAAACGTCGCCTGCCCCGATTGGAGATGCATGCGATAGCCGCCGCCCCAACCCGTGAACGCAGGCTCACCGGCCTCGGGTTCGAAGATGATGGGCAATTGCCCGAGCGCGGTCGAGGGCGAACGCCCCGCAGCCGGTTTGGCCGAGGTCAACTGCGCGGGGTTGGTGGAAGGCTTGGCTGTCTTTGCCGCGGTAAGGAAAGTACTTGTGGACCCAGCCAGAGCGCACAAGGCGATGGTTTGAAAAAACAAGTTCATGAATCGCACGGCCGTCTCGCGGTGTTCGATCAAGCCCTATACTGTAGCGCATACCGCCACATCACAGCGCCGGTGGTTTCACCGCGCTTCGAAGGGCCTCGGACATCGCGTAGAATCTAAGGAAAGGATTCCTCCATGCACGTCACCCCACACGTCACGTTGCGCAGTGTCTCCGCGTTTGTTCTCCTCGCAGCCGCTGCCAGTGCGCAGACGGGCAAGCCTCCCGCCTCGTTCGACACGGACGTGAAGCCTTTGCTCGAGAAGACGTGCGCACCTTGCCACAACGACCGCAACTCGTCGGGCGGAGTGAATGTGTTGCCGTTTACCGTCCCCGCATCCCTCACGCAGCACCGTGACGGCTGGGAGAAGCTGATTGAGAAAGTGCGTAGCGGAGAAATGCCGCCCAAGGGAATCCCGAAGCCTCCGCAACCGCGGATCCAGGCGTTCACGGACTATGTGGAAGGCGAGTTCGCCAAAGCTGACCGCAACTTGAAGCCCGATCCTGGCCGCGTCACGGCGCGCCGCCTCAACCGAGTGGAGTACACCAACACCATTCGCGACCTGCTGGCGGTCGACTTTCGTGCCGACAAAGACTTCCCGATGGATGACTCCGGATTCGGCTTCGACAATATCGGCGATGTGCTGACCATCTCGCCGGTTCTGATGGAGAAGTACATGGAAGCGGCGGAGCGCATTGCCGCGCGGGCTGTCGGCGCCGATCCCCTTCCGAAAAAGCCGCTCGAAATGGAGTATCACACCAAGAACCGAACCATTCGCCGTCCTGCGCGCAGCACCATTGAAGCGACGCACCGTGTCGACTGGGACGCCGAGTATCTGGTGCGCATCGGATTACCGGGCGAGCGCGCGCCTGACGGTAAGCCCGTCACCCTTGGCTTCTGGATGGATGGCAAACTGATCCACTCCATGGAAGTGCAGACCAAGCCTTCGGGACTGGTCTACTTCAACCCGTATTCCGAAGAGCAGTTTCGCGTGGTGTTGCCGGCCGGGGATCACGTGTTTCGCGCGGGCTTCCTCAATGATGAGTTCGTGAAGACGCTGGACGACAAAGACGTCTACAACGATAAGAAGAACAAGTTTCTGAACGCCATCATCTTCGTCGGGCCGTATCCGGCGAAGGTGGAACGCGCGAGCCGCAAGAAGATTCTGGTTTGTGATCCCGCAACGGGCATGGCGTGTGTGGAACGGATTGTCACAGCGCTGGCGCGCCGCGCCTACCGCCGTCCGGTGACGAAGGCCGACACCGCGCCGCTGCTGAAGTTCGTGGCCATGGCGAAGGCTGAGGGGCAGAGCGTGGAACAGGGTCTGCAACTGGCGATTCAAGCGATGCTGGTTTCGCCGCACTTCCTGTTCCGCATCGAGCGTGATCCCTTTCCGAATGATCCGGGCAAGGTGCATCGCGTCTCCGATCTGGAACTTGTGTCACGGCTCAGCTACTTCCTGTGGAGTTCCATGCCTGACGATGAACTGCTCGCGCTTGCCGAAGCCGGGCGGTTGCGTCAGCCCGGAGTGCTGGATGCGCAGTTGAAGCGCATGCTCGCTGACAATCGTTCGGCGGCGCTCGCGGACAACTTCGCGGGGCAATGGCTGGAGACCCGTAATCTCGATACGGTGAAGCCGGATCCGGGCAAGTTCCCGGAGTGGGGCCCGGAGTTGCGCGATGCGATGAAGGAAGAGACGCGCCTCTTCTTTGAAGCGATGCTCAAGGAGAATCGTGCGCTCGGCGATTTTTTGGACGCGCCATTCACGTACTTGAATGAGCGTCTCGCCCGGCACTACGGCATCGATGGCGTCACGGGCGCTGACTTCCGCCGTGTCGACCTCAATACGAATCAGCGCGCAGGCATTCTGAGCCACGCCAGCGTGCTGACAGTGTCGAGCTATCCCACGCGCACGTCGCCTGTGATTCGCGGCAAGTACGTTCTGCAGAACATTCTTGGGACTCCGCCGCCACCGCCGCCACCCGACGTCCCCGCGCTGGATGAGCAATCGGTGGGCAATGCGGGATCGCTGCGGCAGCAATTGGAGAAACACCGGTCGAATGCGGTTTGCGCATCCTGCCACAACCGCATGGACACGCTTGGCTTCGGACTTGAGAATTACGATGCCACGGGAAAGTGGCGCATTCTCGATGGCAAGTTTCAAATCGACTCCGGTGGCACGCTGCCCAACGGAAAGTCATTCACGAGTCCGGGGGAGATGCGAACGATTCTGAAAGAACAGATCACCGACTTCTCGCGATGCCTGACCGAGAAGATGCTCACCTATGCGCTCGGCCGCGGGTTGGAGCGCTTCGACAAGAAGACTGTTGAGGTAGTGAATCAGAGCGTGGCGCAATCGGGCTACCGCTTTCAAACGCTGGTTGGGGAGATTGTGAAGAGCCTGCCGTTCCAATCGCGGCGCGGGGAAGCGCCGAAGGTCGCCGCGAGATAGTCAACCGCGGGCTGCCTGGAAGGGCGGCAACGGATAAGATGGTTGATCCGTATGAGTGCGGCAACCGCGATCCACACCAACCTGCGTTTCGACGCGCCCGGCAAGCAGCGAGGCCATCTCGCGATCCCCTATTCGCACAATCTTGGCGGATGGGCGAATCTGCTGGTGCCTGCGGCGGTGATTGCAAACGGTGCTGGGCCAACCGTGCTGCTGATGGCCGGCAACCACGGCGATGAGTACCCTGGTCAGGTTGCGATTCTCAAACTGTGGCGCGAGTTGCAGCCCGCCGATGTCGGCGGACGCTTGATACTCATTCCTACGCTGAGTCCTCCTGCCGCGAAAGCAGGAACGCGCCTGTCCCCACTGGATGGGCGCAACTTCAACCGCTGCTTTCCAGGCAACCCCTCCGGCACACCCAGCGAGATGCTGGCGCACTATCTTTCCACCGTGCTGTTCCCGATGTCGGACATCGTGATCGATCTGCACACCGGAGGGCGCAGCATGAACTTCGTGCCTTGCGCGCATATGCATCTGGTGCCGGATGCGGTGCAGCGCGAAGCGATGCTGCTTGCCACCGAGGCCTTTCTCACGGACTTCGCGTTTCTCTATACCGACATTGCGGGGACGGGTCTGCTCCCGGCCGAGGCAGAGCGTCAGGGCAAGATCGTGATTACCACCGAACTCGGCGGTGGTGAAACCGTGTCCGCAAGCGTGCATCGTCTTTGCCAGACCGGGTTGCGCAACGTGCTCCGGCATTGCGGTGTGCTTCGCGGGGAAGCGCAACCGCGGCAGCGGCCCGCGCGGTGGGTACAGGCACTCGATCGTGAGGATTACTGTTTCGCTCCCGAGTCCGGCTTGTGGGAGAACTGCGTCGAACTTGGCGAAGATGTGCGGCGGGGCGACGTGCTCGGCCGGTTGCATTTTCTGGAACAACCGGACCGTGAGCCGGTGCCGGTGATTGCGCATGCCTATGGTGTGCTGATCGCGAATCGCGCACCGTCGCTGGTGGGGCAGGGCGACTGCGTGGCTTGTCTGGCGCATGATACCGATCCACGAAAGCTTTCGTAGAGGATGCGATGCCAAAGATTCTGATCAACGAATGCAAGCAGGAGGTCTCCTCCTTCAACCCCGTATTGGGGCAATATCGCGATTTCGACATTTCACATGGCAGCGACATGCTTGCGCTCCATCGCGGCGCTGGCACCGAGGTGGGTGGCGCGCTCGACGTGTTCCGTGGGCACGGAGATGTTGAGTGCGTAGGCGGGTACAGCGCGCGAGCGATCACGTCGGGTGGAACTCTGGCCGATGCGGCGTGGAATCGCATGGCGGCGGAGTTTCTGGATGCGGTGCGTGCGCATCGGGACGTGGATGCGATCTACTTCTGCCTGCACGGAGCGCTTGCGTCGGAAACCGAGCACGATGCCGAAGGGTTCCTATTGCAGGAAGCCCGCAAGATTGTTGGCGAGCGCATTCCCATTGTCACTTCGCTTGACTTGCACGGCATCCTCACGGACCGCATCCTGGAACATTCCGATGCGGTCGTGTTGTATCACACCTATCCTCACGTGGACTTCTACGAAACGGGGCAGCGTTCCGCGCGGCTGCTTCTGCGGATTCTCAATCGGGAAGTGCGGCCCGTGTCGGTGCGCGTGGAGATTCCGGCGCTGGTCCGTGGCAACGAGTTGAAGACGGCGACCGGGATGTGGGGCAAGTGCGTGCGCGCCGCGATCGAGTTTGAGAACAGTGCGGATGGGCTCTCCGGTGGGATGTTCATCGGCAATCCGTTCACCGACGTGCCAGCCTTGTGTTCCAATGTGCTTCTGGTTGCTGATGGAGATCCCACCCGCGCCGAAGCTGAGGCCATTCGCATTGCGGAAGATTTCTGGGCCATGCGGCATCATTTGCAGCAGCCGCTCACAGGCTTGAAGGAAAGCATCGCGATGGCCGCGGCGGCAAGGGGGCGCGTGGTGCTGGTGGATGCGGCCGATGCCACGAGTTCGGGCGCTTCGGGCGACAGCAATGCGATTCTGCGCGAGTTGCTCGAATCGGGCTACAGGCGCACAGCGCTCATTCCGATGGTGGATCCACCCGCGGTCGAGATGGCGTTTGCGGCTGGGGTAGGCAGCGTGATCGATGTTGCGGTAGGCGGCGCGCTCGACCGTAAGCGATTCCAGCCCCTGCCGGTACGGGCGAGGGTACGAATCCTCTCCGACGGCGCGTTTCGCAGCGAGTCGCATGGAGTGATCTGGAACAGCGGACGGACGGCCGTGTTGCAGATTTGCTCGATCACGTTGATTGTGACGAGCCAGGCGGTGAGCTTATATGACCGGTCGTTGTTCTACGCGCACGGGCAGGACCCGGCGCTGTTCGATTCCGTGGTAGTGAAGTCACCGCACTGCCAGCATCACATGTTTGATCAGGGGGCGGAACTCGTGCTCAATATCGATGCGCCCGGGTCCACCAGTGCGAACTTGCACAGCTTGGGCCATACGCGATGCCGGCGTCCGATTTTTCCGCTCGATGCCGATGTCACCTTCCAGCCGGTGGCGCGGGTGTTCCGTCGATCGCTCTAGCCGTAGAAAAGAGGCGGCCGCCGCGACGGAAGCCCGCCGGAATCGCTACCACCATCCGGCTTACTCCACGCCAACGTATGCATATACAGCCTTCATGGGATGGCGCAATCCGCCATCCGGTGAGATCGTAGAAGATCTTCGTTGCTTCGTTGCTGTACTCCGCGGGCGGCACCACGCAAGAGCGGCGCTGCCGGGCGTACAGAGGGGTGGGCTCTTTGCAGACCAGGGGTTTGGAATCACAGTCAATTGCGGTGAAGCGGGCCGAAGTCGAGTTCAACACGTTTGCCTCCTTAGGCGAGCCGGAACGGGCGATCCCCGACTATGAACAAGACAATGCCAAGCGCGGCGCGATACTCCGCCAGTATCTCGATTTCGTGGGACCACTTTCGCCGTTTCTCGAGATCGGCGCCAATGCGGGACACACCAGCTACCTGCTCGCGAATAGCTTCCATGCGGATGGCTTCGCGCTCGACATCTCCGCCGGTGCGCTGCGCCATGGCGCGTTCCTGCGGGATCACTGGGGCTTGACGCGATCACCCGTACGAGTGGCCGGTGACGCGCTGAACCTGCCTTTTCGCGATGGATCCCTGCGGTTCGTGATGGCTTTCCAGGTCCTCAGCCAGTTCATGGACATGGACGCGGTCTTTCGCGAAGTGCATCGTGTGCTGATGCCCGGCGGTGTGTTCTTCTTCGGCGATGAGCCGATCCGCCGCCGCCTGACGCTTGGCCTGTTCCGCAGCCCTTACTATGAGTCGATGAAGCCGTGGGAGCGGAAATTGCACGACCGCGGATTGCTCGGCTTCCTTGTAAAGGATGTGATCGGTGCGCATCAGGAAGAGAGCGTCGGCATACGGCAGAACCATCGCATGTGTCTTCGCGATTGGGAGAATCTGGTTGACCGTCATTTCGTGGCAAGGCGATTTCTGATTCAGTATCCGCAAAGGGGATGGATGGAGGAAAAGGCCGCCGCGGTCGGCCGCCGTATGAACAGCGATGCGAATGCTGGTGCGGCGGGCCTGCTGGGCGGGACACTGTCCGCATTCTGCCGCAAGGCCGGGGCGACGCCCCAAACGTCAGCGGATCCGGAGCAGTTCGAGCGTCTCTTGCGCTGTCCTGATTGCCATGAACAGTTGGTGCGCGGCACCAGTGACGGGGTTGCCTGCGCGGCCTGCTCCTATTCCGCGCCCAATGAGGACGGCGTGTACACCCTGATCCGCTCCAGCGAACGCGGGGAACTGTACCCTGGCAATCGTGCCGACATTGTTGATTGTGGACTCCCGGGCCATGAAGAAAAACTCCGGGAAGGGTGGCACGAACTGGAAGGCGTCTTCGCCAACAAGTACCGCTGGATCGCGGAGCGCGCGGTTGTCTTGCTCAAGCGAGTGCGTCCGGGGCCACAGAAACTGCGGGTCCGCGGATTTGTCCCCGAACAGGCTTTTCAATCGGGTGATCCCGTGTCGGTTCACGCGGTAGTAAACGGGCTCGCGGCCGGGCACTGGCTCATCGACCGGCCTGGTTTGTTCGTTCTTGAAACCATTGTTCCCGATGCCGCCGAGTACCGGGTGGAGATCTCCGCGCTGCCCCGATGGACAGTCCCCGAAGACGACCGCGTGTTTAGCATTAATCTGAGCCTGGTGCGCCTCGTGGAAGCCTCCTCATGAGTGGCCTCTCACTGAGTGTGTTCTTCCCGGCCTATAACGATGCGCCATCGCTGCCATCGCTGATCGGAAAGACGTTCGCTGTCCTCTCCCAGCAGCAGGCCGATTTCGAGGTGATCGTGGTCAACGATGGCAGCTTCGACAACACGGCCCAAGTGCTGGAAGAATTGCGGAAGAAGCACGGTCCGCGTCTCCGCGTGGTGACTCATCCGCGGAATCGCGGATACGGTGGTGCGCTGCAAAGCGGATTCCGCGCCGCAACCAAGGACTGGATTTTCTATACCGATGGCGACGGTCAGTATGATGTTGGTGAATTGCCCAGTTTACTGGCGCACGCGCGGGGAGGCATCGGGCTCGTAAACGGCTACAAGATGGAGCGCAACGATCCATGGCATCGCATTTGGATCGGGAAGACCTACAACGCCTTTGCTCGAGCGCTATTCCGGATTCGCATTCGGGACATTGATTGCGACTACCGTCTGATTCGCAGGTCACTGCTCGAAGATGTGGAGCTTACTTCCACCAGCGGCACGATCTGTGTCGAACTGGTCCGCAAGCTGGAACTGACGGGCTGCGGAATCGTTGAAGTAGGAGTGCATCACTATCCGAGGCTTCACGGGCGTTCGCAGTTCTTCCGCGTGCGCTCACTCTTATCCACCTTGATGCAACTGCTGGCGCTGTACTCCCGTCTGGTGATTGCGCCGGCTCTGCGAAACGGAAGCGCGGTCTTACGCCCCCGGTAGAATGAAGTTGCCATGGTACGCCGGAGTTCTTTTGTTCTGCTTGGCGCATTCGCACTCCTGATCGGGATGATGCTGGTGTTCGGTTTCGCCGTGATGAGCGTCCTGGAGCGAACGGAACATGAGATCGAACAGATTCAGCAGACGACTCTGCAGCGCGAGCGCATTCTGAAAGCGTTGGAAGCCGACGTCTACACGCTGGCGGTGGCGGTTCGCGATCACATCATCGCGTCGACCCAGGGCAGATCGGATGTCGGACTGAAACGCTTTCAGGCCTTCCGGCAGTCGGCTGCCAAGGAGATCGAAGATCTTCAGAAGCTGCTTGGTGCGACAGAGGTGGCCTCGCTCCGGCTGGAGTTGGAGCGGTACATCACTCTCACGGAGGCTGTTTTTGAGTGGAGTTCGCGGGACAAGGCAGCGCGGGCCGTTGACTACCTGAACGAAGAACTGCGCCCCACTCGTGTGGGAGTACTGGCTCTGGCAGGCCGGATCGGCCGGATGAACACGGAGTCACTGGACTCCAAGCAGCAGGAAGTGCTCGGGCTTCAGCGGCGAACGAGGGTTTACCTTCGCTCGGGACTGTTCGCCATGCTGCTGCTTGGTCTGTTGATTGTCGGGCTGACATTTCGCCGCGTGACTGCGTTGGAGGCGCAGGCGGCGTCGCAACGGGCACTGGTGGAAAAGCACGGTGAGGAATTGCGGCAGCTTTCCCATCGCCTGGTGCTTTCTCAGGAAGAGGAACGGCGTACCCTTTCACGGGAGTTGCACGATCAGGTGGGGCAGCTTCTTACTGCTCTTCGCATGGAATTGGGAAACCTGAATGACTTGATGCACACCGATCCCATGGCCTTCCGAAGCCACTTAGAAGAGGCGAAGCATCTCGCCGGAGAGTCGTTACGCTCGGTCCGCCATCTGGCCATGGGACTGCGTCCGTCTTTGCTCGACGACCTCGGACTGGCGGCGGCACTGCGATGGCAGATGCGAGAGTTCTCGCAGCGCACGGGCGTCTCCGCGGAGGTGGAGTTTTCGGGCGACATTGATGGGATTCCCGAAAAGGAACGGACCTTTCTCTTTCGAATTGTGCAGGAGGCGATGACCAATTGCGCCAAACACGCACATGCGAAGTCCGTGCGCGTGCAACTCGCCCGTGACTCGCAACTGACCATGCTTCAAGTGCGCGACGATGGCCGCGGCTTCGATACGGCGGCGTCCCCTCGCGAGGGTATCGGTTTGATCGGCATTGAAGAGCGTGTGCGCGAAATCCACGGGAGGTTGGTAGTCCGGTCCGAGCCCGGAAGAGGTACCAGCTTGATTGTCGAGATACCGGAGAGAAATGGAGGAGGAAATCATGCCCAAGACCACCTTGATGGTGGCCGATGATCACAATGTCGTTCGCAAAGGCTTACGCTTCATTCTGGAGCGCGACGAAAACATCGAAATCGTCGCGGAAGCCCAGGATGGGCGTCAGGCTGTGGCCATGGCAGAGAAATTCAACCCCCGAGTGGTGATACTTGATATCGCGATGCCGCAGTTAAACGGCATTGATGCCGCCGCTCAGATCCTCCGCAAGCAGCCGGACGCGAGTATCATCCTTCTCAGCATGCACAGTGACGAGGAGTATCTGATGCGCGCGTTGAATGTCGGTGTGAAAGCTTATCTACTGAAGGACTCCGCGGAGGAAGACCTGCTGCGTGCAGTGAGCGCGGTGACACGCGGGCAGAGCTTCTTCAGCCCCGCCATTGCGCAAGCGCTGGCCGAAGACTACGTCCGGCAGCTTCGGACGAAGAATCTGCAGGATAGCTACGAGCTGTTGACGGATCGCGAAAAGGAAGTGCTGCAGTTGCTTGCCGAAGGGCGGTCGAACAAAGATGTCGCAGCCGTGCTCAACCTCAGCCCCTACACGGTGGAGACGCATCGCACGCACATCATGCAGAAGCTGAATCTGCATTCCACAGCCGAGATCGTGCTCTACGCGGTACGCAAGAAGATCATCACGTAGGGCGAGTGTCAGCGCTGGCTCGTCTGTCCCGCCTGCACACGGGTGTTGAATGCATTCGATTGTCCGCGCGGTACGCTCAGCGAATTCCATTGCGCGCCTCGGAAATGCTTCGCCAGCAGCACGATCTGGCCCACGTGATAGGCATAGTGCGCCACCTGGCGGTTGATCGCCATCATGACCGAGTGTGCTTCTCCGCGAATCGTGACCGTGCGCGACAGATCGGCCTCCGTCAGCGCGCCGAGTGCGTCAAACAGAATCGCCCAACCTTGTTCCCAGAGCGCCAGGAGTTGCTCACGGTTGGCCGGCGGGTCCTCGAATTCCGTGTCGCGATTGCGATCCGGCTTCTCGCCGTCGGTGGTGAGGAAGTCCGTCCAGCGCGAGCGCATGTTCCCAGCCATGTGTTTCACCAGGATCGCGATCGAGTTCATCTCCGCATCGAGAGCAGTGAAGAGATGCTCATCGGTTACCTGCGCCATCGCGCTGTCGCCGAGCTTCTTGTATTGGCGGAAGATCGCGATGGCGTCTTCCAGATAGGATGTGGTGAATTGGAGCGGCACGCTACCAGCGTATGCGGCTGATCACACCGAGCGCCATCATCACGTCGCCACGGCACAACCAGAGAATCAGCAGCGAGCCAACCACAAATACGATTGCCTTCGTGTGGTCGCGTTTTCTGGGCTCGAAGAGCGAGCGCGGTTGCACCGTGTTGCGGGGAAGCGTCGGCTTATTTTTCGGCATGGCTGTCCTTCGGTGAACGGTTCAAATCGCGATGCGCTGGAACTTTTCGTAGGCCTCATCCCAGCCAGCACGCGACTTCGGCTCGATCACCGTGACTTCGAAGGATCGCTTTACTACCTGGCGGATCTCCGCCAGACCGCGAACGTCCCCCGCGCCCATCGCCTGCACCAGGATGTTGCCCGCGACCGTCGCTTCGGTTGGCCCCGCAATGACGGGCACGCCGCAGGCATCGGCCACGAATTGATTGAGCACCATGTTTCGTGACCCTCCGCCGACAATGTGGATGCGTGTCAGCTTGCGGCCCAGAACGGTCTGCAGGTTTTCCAGCACCTGCCGGTATCGCAGTGCCAGTCCCTCCAGCACCGCTCGGCAGAACTCGCCGTGGGTTTCAGGCGCCGCGTGTCCATTGGCTTTGCAGTGAGCGGCGATACGCGCAGGCATGTCTCCGGGTTCGAGGAACGCGTCGGGATGCATGACAGTGGAGAAGGGGCGCGCCGCCGATGCCATCTGGGTCATCGCATCGTAGGTGTACGTTGTGCCTTCGGCCATCCAGGCGCGCCGGCATTCCTGCCAAAGCCAAAGGCCGGCGATGTTCTTGAGCAGCCGCACATGACCGGCGACGCCGATTTCATTGGTCAGATTGAACTCCGCCGCCGTGTTGTTGATCACCGGCTCCGGCCATTCCACGCCCATCAAAGACCAGGTGCCCGAACTGATGTAGCACCAGTCGCCATCGCCTTCGGCTGGCACGGCGGCAACGGCCGACGCGGTATCGTGTCCGGCCACTGCGAAAACTGGAATGTCAGATTCGCGCAGCGGACCGAGCAGCGTGCCCGGGTCCACCAGCGGCGGCAGAATCGCTGGATTCAAGCCGAGCCTCCGCAGCAGATCCTCCGCGAACGCCTTGCGCACGGGGTTGTAGAACTGCGAAGTGCTTGCAATGGAGCGTTCCGCCCGCGCCACACCGGTGAAGAAGTAGTTCAGCAGATCTGGCATGAACAGCAGTGTTTCAGCGGCCTCCAGTGCCGGCGACTTGGCCAGCCGCATCGCGTGCCACTGAAACAGTGAATTGAACTGCATGAACTGGAGTCCGGTCTCGGCGTAGATCTCGGCTTTGGGAACCACCGCGAAAGTGCGCTCCATCTGGCCGTTGTTGCGGGCATCGCGATAGTGGCGCGGATTGTCAACCAGCGCGCCGTCGCGCCCCAACACTCCGAAATCGACGCCCCACGTATCCACGCCGATGCCGCTGATGGTGAGCTTGCGGTCGCGCCGTGCGATCTCGAGGCCCTGTTGCATCTCGTGAAACAGACGCAGTGTGTCCCAGTAGAGCCCGGTCGGCAGACGCACCGGCTGGTTTGGGAAACGGTGTAGCTCTTCCAATCGCAGTGTGCCATCAGCGATCGTACCGAGCATGGCGCGGCCGCTTTCCGCGCCCAAATCGAATCCAAGGAACTGTCTCATGCGCTGACCTGAATCACCACTTTGCCCACATTGTCGGAGTAGTTGGCAAGCGTCTCGAAGCCGCGCGCGGTCTGATCGAACGGGAGCACGTGTGTGACTAGCGCGCCGGACACCCGTCCATCGGAAAGAAGCTTCGCCGCCGCTGCGCCCTTGTGATTCGAGCGCTTCAGCATCTGCCACGTGAGCTCCTTGTTCATGGCTGTGAAGAGATCCACGGCGAAGTTCTTCTCGGCGGGAATTCCGATTAAGAGGAACATACCGCCCGCGCGTGTGAGTTGAATGCTGAGGTCGATGGTTTGCGAGGCGGCTGCCGCGTCGATGGTCACGTCGACGCCCCGGCCGCGTGTTTCATCCATCACCAACTCGTGCATGCGGTCCACGGGCACGGCATGGCTGGCGCCCATTTTGCGCGCCAGGTCGAGACGATGCGGCAGTTTGTCGCAGATGAACACTTTCGATGCGCCGGAAAGATGCGCCATGGAAGCGCACAGCATGCCGATCGGCCCCGCGCCCATCACCGCAACGGTGTCGCCGACGTTGATGGTGATCAACTCCATGGCGTGAACGATCACCGCCACCGGCTCAATCAGCGTCGCCTCGGTCCAATTGAGGTTGGCTGGTACGAGGTCGGCGTTATGCTCCGGGATCACGGCATATTCGCGAAACAGGCCCCACGCCGCGGGGCTGCCGAGAAACGTGCAGTTGATGCAATTGTTGTGTTGCCCACGCAGACAATACTCGCAGTGTCCGCAAGTGAGCGACGGTTCAATGGAGACGCGATCGCCAACTTTGCGATGGTGAACGCCCTTGCCCACCGCAATCACTTCCCCTGCCGGCTCGTGCCCGAGCACTTGCGGATAGGTGGCAGTCAGGTTGCCGATGCCGCCTTCGGTGTACCAGTGCATATCAGAACCGCAGATGCCGACGGTCTTGAGCTTGACGAGGACCTCGCCAGGACCGGGATCCGGTGGATCGGGAAGGAATCGCTCTTCGATTCTCTGTTTCTCAACGAGGGCAAACGCACGCATGCGAGGGCTATTGTATCGCGGTGGGGATTCGGCCAGCCGCATCGCTGTTCGGTAACGTCCATGGGGTCCCTCGCCCACACGCTACCTGCCACCCCGACACCGATTCCCCAATCCACGAATTCCCCAATCCACGAAGACAAGCAAGATCCCGCATCCCCACTGTGACAAGAGGCGCTCTCACAAATGACTGATTCGGTTCAGGCCGGCGTCCGTGGCTCACCCAATTCCAGTAATCCTGTTTGTTATGGGGGCGTTCCCGAGGCTCGCTTCGGCGGCGAAGAAAGGATCGACACTTTTGAAGGCCAACTTCCGAATCGCCGCCCATCCGGAGGGAGCGGCGCTGTAAGTAAACACTGTGGCGTCAGCGTGGAGTCAGAAAGGCCGGCGAGGCCTCCAGCCCGACTGCCACGCACCAAGAAGCATCACCATCACTGCCATCAACGCGATGATGAAAAACTGGCGAATAGCCAAAGCACTTGTTTGCGCTCGAACTGTTTGTGGGGATCATTGCCAAACGACATCGTGAATCGCACCCCGGCGCGTGTATCAAGCGGCCGTGGTGATCTCGACTTCACCAGCCAGACTGGACGGTTCAGGAACGGGCTCCCCGAACTGGCGCAGGGTCTCAAGGTGTCCTTGGATCGCTTCGCGGATATTCTGCTTCGTTTCTTCCAGCGTGTGGCCCGTGGTCATGCAACCAGGCAGGTCGGGCACATAGGCAGCCCAGTTCGCTTGGGCCTGTTCAAAGATCACCGCATACTTCACACTCATCGCCTGTCCTCCAATCCTGCCGGCCGAAGGATCGCCCTCAGCGTCCCATCGGAACATCATCGCCCGGATTGCCCGGTACGGTCACGACGGCGGTTTCGTCGAGTGTTTGAAGTGTCGATGACTACCCGTTGTTCTCACGTGTCTCCATCCATCAGATTCGATCAGCCGAACCAAGTCGCGAACCTTCACTGTCACAAGTTTACAGCCTCTGGTTGACGATCGGTCGCGGGAAGTCGTTGTGCCAAACTGCTGACTTGCCGCCTCGCATGTGAGACTCCAAGCGGATCACGCCCAACACGGAAATCGGCGGCCCGCATCCAGTCCTCCCCAGTGAGCCGGTTCAGTGACGCCGCACACCTCACGGTAGCGTCAGCCTACCGCGCCCCGACTCCTCCGGCTCACTTGGCTACGGGGCTGACGCGGTACCCCTGGCGGATGCACGCTGCGCAGGCGGAGGAGGCGATACGAACACCGAGAACTGCATCGCCGCGCCGTTGCCCTTTGTGCCCTGCACAGAAACTCGCCATGTTCCTGCTTCGGGCGTGGCAATCTGGAAGGACTTCGAGTTGGTGCCCGCGCTGTAGCCTGTCGCATCCGCATGCACACCGAAGTGGCGTCCGCTGGGGCTCATCAGATGGAGGTCGAAATCGTGATTCCCGGTGTCCCATCCGATGCTGACATCGAGTGTCCTTGCTCCCTTCGGCACGGAGGTAAGCTGCGTCCACCAGGAGGCCACAGAGACTTCGCCCGTCCATGTCGGCGGGATGGCGGGCCTGGAAGGCGTCGCGTCCTTTGACGTGAGGATCGTCGGGATTGCCGGCTTTGGGCCGTTGCAGTCGCCATAGGGGGAGTGATTGATCGAGCTGATGGCGCCGCGAAAGCCCCGCCGCGCGGGCAATTCCTCAAAGTGGAAGGGAATGCTCTGCGAGGCGATGGCGAACGATCGGGTCACCTGCACATGCACATGCGCGCCGAACGAGTAGCCGCTGTTGCCGACCACAGCGAGAGCCTGCCCCTGTTCCACACGTTCGCCCGTGCGGACTTTGAACGAGCGGGCGCGCAGGTGGGCGTAGTGGCTGAATTCTCCGTCGCCATGGTCGATGGTGACATAGTTGCCGAAGATCCTCCGATGCGGCGTCTGGCCCAGGCCGAAGTCAAACGCGTGTGCCGTGCCGCCCCGCATGGCCACGATGCAGCCTCCCACGCGCGGGGCGATGTCGTAGGCATGAACGGTGCGTCCCCAGTGGGAATAGGAACCGTAAGGCCCCTGGCTGACCACCCATTGTTCGGATGGACGGAAGGGCAAACGGTAGCCGCCGCTGGTCGCGATGAGAAAACGCGCGGGGGGGCTTAGTATCTTCGGCCCGTTGCGCACGAAGACGACATACTCCGCCGGAGTAAGTGCGCCGACGGTGACGATCATTCGCGACGGCTCAAGCGACTTCGGAAAGAGGTGCGCGAGGTAGGTCCATCCGCCGGACTTCGTATATTGAGCAAGGTGGATGGTGGACTCCGTATTGAACCCATCGCCCTCCACGGTAAGTTCGGCCTCGTTCCGGCTGAGATCCCGTGTGGATACGCGCGCGATCCGGACCGGACTGGTTACGCTCCCCGTAATCTGAAACGGAAGGCTCGCAAGGGTAGCGCCGCGGGAGACGATGCGGACGGTCCACGTTCCCGGATGCTGCGCCGGGCCGAATCCACCCACCGGAAGCTGGCTCAACAAACAGAGTGACGGTGCGCCCGGGAGTTGATCGTAGGGCGCCACGGACGAGACCCGCCCTGCGGGGTCCACCCATTCCACGGTCACCTGATCCCCCGCGGTGACCCTTGTGAGCACGAAGCGGAGGAAGATCTGCGAAGTGGTGGATTCGAACGAGGTGGCGGTGCCGGATAACGCACAAGCGTCCTCCTGGGCGACCGCGCCGAGTGTCATCTGCGACACCGAGGCGGCCGGCAATGTAAGGGCGGCCGACAGCGCGCAGACCGCGAGCGACAGGCCGCGCCGAAGCGTCTCGGGGAGAGAATCCGGTGCCAAAGGAAGCTATCGGCGGGTTGGCCGGGCGACTTGAGGGGGAGCGCTTGGGCCGGGCGAGCAAGCGAGCGTTGATTTGTTCACAATTTGAACCCTTGCTCTGTTGGCTAGCATCCGCTAACCTAGTAGACACTACGTTAGTGTCCGCTAACCCCATGTCAGTCCCAGCTTCTTCTTCGACCCCATCGGGAATCGTCCCACCCGCAGCCAGCTCAAGTGGGCCCGCCGCACCAGCCCCGGCCATCGCCCGGCAGCGCATGAGTTCCGACCAGCGCCGCGCCTCGATCGTTGAGGCAGCCGTTCGCCTCTTTGCGCAGAATGGCTTCCGCGGGACCACCACCCGGCAGTTGGCAGCCGCGCTCGGCGTATCCGAACCTGTCCTGTACCAGCATTTCCAAACCAAGCGCGACCTCTATTCCGCGATTCTGGAGCACCTCTCGCAGGGATCGAGTATCCTCTTGCCGGACGATCTGGAAAGTCTGTTCGCCACCGGGGACGACCGCACCTTCTTCACCCGGCTGGCGTCGGAGATTCTCAAGTGGAACGTGGAGGATGCGAGCCGTCCGCGCATCTTGCTTTACAGCGCGCTGGAGGGGCATGAGCTCTCCGAGTTGTTCTACGAGCGTCACATTGTGCCGTTCAACCATGCTCTGGCGGCGTTCATCGAGCGCGGGATGGAGCAGGGCCGATTCCGCAAGGCCGATCCCCTGCTGGTGGCGAGATCTTTCTGTTGGACCGTGGCGCACTACGGTCTGGCGCTTACTGTATTTGCCCATCGCGACGACGAAGTAACTCGTAATCGGACCATCGCTCTCATCGTGGATACATTTTTAAATGGGGTAAGAAACCCTGAGGAATCCCAATGAAATATTTCGCGGTACTTTTGTTGATGATTGTTGCCGCCGGCTGTACGTCAAAGGCGAAACAGCCGGCTGTGGAGGCATCCGCGCCTGCCAAAGCCGCGCCGCAGGTGCAGGTGACGCGTGCCGAAGCGCGCCGCATTGACCGGTCGATCCTTGTCACCGGGTCGCTCCATCCCGACGAGACCGTCACCATATCCTCTGAAGTGCAGGGGCGGATCTCCTCCATCAAAGTCGACTTCGGCCAGACGGTTCGCAAGGGCGACGTGGTGGTGGAGGTGGAGAAGACCGAGTTGCAGATCGCGGTGGATCGCAGCAAGGCGGCGCTGGCGCAGGCACTCGCACGGGTCGGACTGGACGCCTCCAATCCCGACCAGACTCCGACCTCGACGCCATCCATGCGGCAGGCCATGGCGCAACTCGAAGACACGCGGTTCAAGTACGAGAACGCCAAGAAATTGGTGAAGACTGGCGACATCTCGCAGGATCGCTTCAACGAACTTGAGAAAGCCTACCGTGCCCGCGAGGCGGTGGTGGAGGCGACGCGCGACGAGATGCGTACCTTGTGGGCCAGTGTGGAAGCGATCAAGGCCGAAGTGCGGCTTGCGGAGAAGCGCCTCCGCGATGCGACCATCCGGGCGCCGTTTGATGGCTCCATCAGCGAACGCAAGGTCGCGCCGGGACAATTCATCAAGGACAATGCGCCGCTACTGACGCTGGTGAAGACGAATCCGATGCGCGTGCGGTTGGAGGTGCCCGAAAGCGCCGCCGGTGCGGTGAAGATCGGCACACAAATCGAGTTCACTACCGACGCGGTGGCCGGCGGCAAGTTCCGCGCGGTGGTGCGCGAACTCAATCCATCGCTGAGCGAGCAGTCGCGGACACTGATCGCCGAGGCCCGGCTGCCGAATCCCGACGCGCGGCTTCGCCCGGGAATGTTCGTTCAGGTGCGCCTGATTCTGTCGCGCGATTCGGAGGCGGTGATGGTTCCACAAAACGCGATCTATACGGTGGCCGGACTTACGAAGCTCTTCGTAGTTCGTGATGGCAAGGTGGTGGAGTGCCGCGTCGCGCCTGGTCTGGTGCTGGATGAATGGATGGAGGTGCCCGCCGATCAGGTCAAGGCCGGCGATCAGGTGGTGGTGGGCAACGTTGCCGAACTCGTGGATGGACAGGAAGTGAAGGTGAAGGTCTAGCGATGCAGAAACTCGCACAGATCTGTATCCGCCGTCCCGTCTTTGCCACCATGCTCATTCTCGCGCTGGTGGTGATTGGCCTGGACTCCTATCGCAAACTCGGCGTGGACCTTTTTCCAAAGGTCGAGTTTCCGATCGTCAACATCACCACCACGCTGCGTGGCGCCGCTCCCGAAGAAGTGGAGTCCCAGGTCAGCAAGCGCATTGAGGAGGCCGTCAACACGGTATCCGGAATCGATGACTTGAGGTCCGTTTCGGCGGAAGGCGTCTCGATTGTCACCGTGCAGTTCGTGCTGGAAAAGGACGCCGAAGAAGCGGCGCAAGAGGTTCGCGACAAGATCAACCGCGTGCTGGGGCAACTGCCTCGAGACGCCGATCCTCCGGTGATCGAGAAGCTGGCCACCGACGCGGCTCCGGTGATCACGGTGGTCGTGTCCGCCAAGCGCGATCTGCGCGAGACCACGAAGCTGGTGGATGACCGCATCAAGAAGAACATTGAATCGATCTCCGGTGTTGGCCAGGTGCGATTCGTCGGCGAGCGCCAGCGTCAGATCCAGATCGTGCTGAACGGCGAGAAGATGTATGGCTACAACCTGAACGTTGACCAGGTACGCCAGCAGATCGCGCTGCAGAACGTCGAGGTTCCGGGCGGCAACATCGATCAGGGCAGGCGCGAAGTTTCGTTGCGCACGCTCGGCCGTGTGGAGCGGCCGCAGGACTTCGAACGCGTCATCGTATCGAGCCGGGGCGGACAACCTGTCCGGGTCAGCGACATTGCCAACGTCTTGGATGGCTACGAAGAGCCGCGTTCGCTCGCCCGCTTGAATGGCGAGGCCGCGGTGGCGCTGGAAGTGCGCAAGCAGGCTGGCACGAACACTCTGGAGGTCATCCATGCCGTGAAGGACCGGATTTCGGAATTGCAAACGGCGCTGCCTCCCGACATTCGCATCAGCTATTCGCGCGATCAATCCACCTTCATCGAAGAGTCGTTCAAAGCTGTTCAGGAACACCTTGTCCTCGGCGGTTTTCTCGCAGGTCTGATTGTGCTGGCGTTCATCCGGAGCTGGCGCTCAACGTTGATCGCGTCCATCGCGATTCCCACCTCCATCATCGCCACCTATACGTTGATGCAGTTGATGGGGTTCACGCTGAATCAGATCACCATGCTGGCGCTGACGCTGATGGTCGGTATTGTGATCGACGATGCGATCGTGGTGCTCGAGAACATCTTCCGCTTCATGGAAGAAAAGCACATGTCGCCCGTGGAAGCGGCGATGGAAGGCACTCGCGACATCGGACTTGCGGTGATGGCGACCACCTTCAGTCTGGTCATCATCTTCCTCCCGGTGGCGATGATGGGCGGCATTGTCGGCCGCTTCATGTCGAGCTTCGGGTACACGGCGGCTTTCGCCATCATGGTCTCGCTGCTGGTGAGTTTTACCATGACGCCCATGCTCTGCTCGCGTTTCCTTACGCCTCCGGATAAGGACTCGGAGTCGACCAAGGACACCTGGATCTTTCGTTTGATGGCGGCTTTCTACCGCCGCTCGCTGGAATGGTCGATGCGTCATCGCTGGATCATTGTGACGGTGTCCGTGCTGATCTGCCTTTCGAGCGGTCCGATGTTCACGCGGATCGGCAAGGACTTTCTCCCACAGGACGATCAGAGCGAATTTGAGGTGACCATCAAGTCGCCGCCGGGCTCTTCACTGCAGGGGACCGATCAGGTATTCCGTGAGGTGGAAGCAGAGTTGCGCACGCTGCCGCATGTGAAGGATCTGTTCACGGTGATCGGCGCGGATGTGCGGAAGCAGGTGGATCGGGGTTCGGTCCTGGTGTCATTGATTCCGGCCAATCAGCGCAAGGAATCCCAGCGGGATCTGATGTCGATGGCACGGCAGAAGCTGGCGAAGTTCCGCGATCTCACCGTGGGTGTGCAGCCTCCTGCCGCGATCAGCGGCGGCCCCGACCGCGAGTTGATGTTCTTTGTGCAGGGGCCCGATCTGCAGCAACTCGACAAGTATGCGGCGCGCATCAAGGCGAAGCTTGCGGCGATGCCCGGTGTGGTGGACCTGGAGTCCTCGTTTGAGGCGGGAAAGCCCGAACTGCGAGTCGCTGTGAATCGTGACAAAGCCGCGGATCTGAGCGTGAGTGTTGCTTCCATCGCAACCGCGCTGCGTACGCTGGTGGGCGGCGATGAGCAGGTGACCACGTATCGCGAAGGGGATGACCGCTACGACGTGATGCTGCGCGTCGACAAGGAGTTCCGCAATTCGCAGGGATCGCTGGAGCGTCTGTTTGTGCCATCGGCGAAGCTTGGCAATGTGCCGGTGTCGAACGTGGCGGCGCTCTATGACGCCACCGGCCCCACTCAGATCGAGCGCTACAACCGGCAACGGCAGATCATGATCACAGGCAACATCGGCGCCGGCCAGTCGCTCAGCGCGGTGATCGAGGAGTTGAACGCCACAGTGGCCGGAATGAAGATGCCTCCGGAGTATCGCACGGGCCTCATTGGCCGCAGCCGTGAACTCGGCCGCGCAGCGGCGAACTTCGGGATAGCGTTGCTGCTTTCCATCATCTTCATGTACATGATTCTCGCTTCGCAGTTTGAGAGCTTCATCGATCCGGTGAC
>JAEUQE010001129.1 GCA_016789785.1 Bryobacterales bacterium | reverse complement strand
CCGCACCGAAACCCGCTACACCGGCGAGCGGGGGGAATACTATTACGTCAATCAACAGGTCACTGTGATGGAGAACGGCCGCCCGGTGCAGCGCATCCAGCGTGTCCGCCACACCCGCTGGCACCCGGCATCCGGCGAGGTGGAGACACTATTCGACGACCTGCTGAGCCCCGCCACCCTCAGCGTCGATGCCAAGCGGCTCAGCAGCCTGGAACCCTGGGACCTGCCCGAACTGCACCCCTATGAGCCCGGCTACCTCGCCGGTTTCAAGGCGCAGCGTTACCAGGTCGACCTGCCGCAAGCTTTCGAATCGGCCAAGCAGATGATGGTGCCCGCCATTCGCGCCAACATCCATCGCGACATCGGCGGCGATGAGCAGCGTATCCACCACACGCAGACTGAGTACTTCGACGTCACCTTCCGCCACCTGCTGTTACCCGTCTGGATTGGCTCCTATCGCTTCCAAAGCAAGGTGTACCAGATCACGGTCAACGCCCGCACCGGCGAAGTGCAGGGCGACCGGCCCTACAGCGTG
>JAEUQE010001128.1 GCA_016789785.1 Bryobacterales bacterium | reverse complement strand
ACGAATCCCTTGACCTCGACCCCGGCCTGGTCGAAGCGCTTGATGGCCTGCTCGAGCTCGCGGATGGGGTGGCGGCCCGCGCGGGCGACCAGGAGGGTGGCGCCAACCTGGCGGCCGATGATGGCTGCGTCGGACACGGCGAGCACCGGGGGCGCATCGATGATGAGCACGTCGCACTGCTTTTCGAGCGCGGCGAGCAGCTCGGCGAAGCGCGGGTGCATGAGGAGTTCGGACGGGTTGGGCGGGATCTGGCCGGTGGTGACGAGGGAGAAGTTGTCGATGCCGGTGGGCTTGACGATCTGCTCGATGCTGGCGGCGCCCATGATGTAGTCGGACACGCCCACACCGCGGCCGATGCCGAAGGCCTTGTTGATGTGGCCCTTGCGCAGGTCGCCGTCGACCAGCATGACGCGCTTGCCGGCCTGGGCGAGCACGGCGCCGAGGTTCGAACCCAAGCTGCCGTCGAACGGGTTCAAGTTCGCAATGGAAGAACCGTGGGAGTCGTCCTCGAATCAGGCGAAGAGGTCGAAGCCGC
>JAEUQE010001127.1 GCA_016789785.1 Bryobacterales bacterium | reverse complement strand
CGCGTGGACGGCCGTGCGCAGATCGACTTTGCCGAGGTGCATTTTTCGAACGGCCAGGTGCAGGTGGTGGACTTTGCAGAGGGCCCGCTCGAGAGTGGCACTTTCACCTTGATTAACTTCGCCGATGGGCGGCAGGTGGATCATGTCCGCTTGGTGGCGCGGGCGCGATCGCAGCAGGCCCGGCTTACCGTGCTGATGGCAAAGTAAGTCCTGAGTCCAGTGCCCGGAGGCACCCCCACGGCGGCGCAGGGCGCTCAGTCTTCCCGCGCCCCATCAAGCCGACCGCTGGGGGCTTGGACTCTTTTTTCGGGCTCGCCGGCACCCACACGGTGGCGCAGGCCACCAGTCTTCCCGGCACCCACGACCGTAGCACAGGCCTTCAGCGTCCCGACTCATCGGGACGCCTCCGGGCGGGCGGATCGGCGCACGCCACTCGACTTTCGACCCCAACTCCGACCCTCCCATCTACAATAGGACCGTGGATGCGACCCTTCACTCCGCCGCCAGTCTCCTTCGGAAAGCCTCACGCGTCGCC
>JAEUQE010001126.1 GCA_016789785.1 Bryobacterales bacterium | reverse complement strand
CGTGTCCATGAAACTGTCGGCGGCGGCCCGCCGCTCCGGCGCGGCGTACGTCAACATCGGCAACACCATCTCCTTCCTGCAGACGCAGGACGGTTTTCTGAAGGTGACGGCCAAGATCCTCGACCGGATGAGCGAGCTCGCGACCCTCTACAAGGATCCGACCAAGTCGCCCACCGACAAGTCGAACTACGGCTCGGAGTTCACCGCCCTGATGGCCGAGCAGCACGCCATCTTCCGGCGGCACCCCAAGACCACGTTCATCAGCGCGCACCTCGGCTGGTATGGCCACGACCTCGCATTCCTGGGCAAACTGTTGGACGAGATTCCCAACATGATGACCGAGCTCGGTGCCGTGATCTACGAACCCGGCCGGCAGCCGCGGTTCGCGCGGGAGTTCTTCACCAAGTATCAGGACCGGATCCTCATCGGGAAGGACTCGTGGGTGCCGTCGGAATACAAGACCTACTTCCGCGTGCTGGAGAGCAACGACGAGTATTTCCCCTACCACAAAAAATACCACGCCTTCTGGGCGATG
>JAEUQE010001125.1 GCA_016789785.1 Bryobacterales bacterium | reverse complement strand
GTCCGCGTCGATGAAAACGATATCGAATGGGCCTTTCACGCGGGTTACGGTTTCGTGGGCATCCCCTTCAATGACGGTGATCATAGAATCCACTCCGGCAGCCCGGAAGTTCTTGCGGGCAGTTTCGGCGCGGGCCTTGTCGTACTCGAGAGTTGTCAACTTACCGCCCGTCTTGCGAAGCGCAAGGGCGAACCAAAGGCCGGAATAGCCCGTGGATGTCCCGATTTCGAGCGCCGCCTTGGCACCGATGGACTCGGTGAAGATGCGAATCAGCCGGCCATCTTCCAGCGGAACGTTCAGATGACGCTCGGTCTGTTCCGCGACAGCGAGAATTTTCGCTTCGGCATCGTCAGCCGGTTGCGGAGGGTTGCCATAGCCGGAGGGGCCTCCGCGTTGAGCGTGGCAGAGGCCGGATAAGAGGGAAGACAGAATGAGAGTTCGTGCGAGGATATTCATGAGAATCACGCTCTCAGTGTAGCGCCGGCGACGCGCATGCGAGCGTTCGTCTGAGCGAAAGCCGCTGCGCTGCGGAGAG
>JAEUQE010001124.1 GCA_016789785.1 Bryobacterales bacterium | reverse complement strand
GACGCGGCCGGGAACGTCGGAGAACTGCACGTGTCCGAGGCGGGCGCCGAGCTTGCGCAGCGCGGTCTCCGCATTCTCGCCCATGCGCGCCATGTGATCGGCCTGCGCGCTGCGCTCGTGCTGCAGCAGCCGGAGCGCCGCCGCCTCGACCGAGCACGCGGCATCGTCGCAGCAGGCCTGCACCACGGACTCCTGCCCGGGGCGCGCCAACGCGCGAATGCCGCTCAGGCGCTTCCGCTCCGCCGCCGCGGCGCGCGCACGGATCCGGGCGACCACCGCCGGCGCCGAGCGCGCCAGCGCCGTGGCCTCGTCGTCCTTCCCACCCCTGGCGGCGGTCTATCGCGAGGAGCAGAGCTTCGACTGGCGCTGTTATGCGCTGGTGCTCCTCGCGGAGTTGCTGGTGGTTCTCACCCTGTACTGGATGTACCAGAACGGGACCGATCCGCTGGACGCCGGGAGCTTGGTGGCGTTGGCGCGGTCGCTCGGGGCGTTGGTCGGGCTCTCGACGCCGGTGCTCGCGTTGGTGGGTTTGCTCC
>JAEUQE010001123.1 GCA_016789785.1 Bryobacterales bacterium | reverse complement strand
CGGGGAGACCATATTTGTGGGGTATTTCCGCACGTGGCCGGGGCCGAAGTTCTGGACGTTTTTCTATATTCTGTTCGATTTGGGGGGTGTGTGGCCGTATTTGTCTTCGAATTAGGCGGTTCCGCTGGCGGCGGTGATTCTGGGCCGCATCCCGACGAGCGCCGACGATGGGCTGGTGCGGTCTATAAGCTACGCGATTTTTCTGACGGCATTCGTTCCCCTGATCTTCGGGGGCAAGATTTACAATGCGCTGGAGAAGGTGATGGTGACGAAGCTGGCGATCATCCTCACGTATCTGGGGATTGTGGTGGCGCTGTTCGTATCGCCGGCGACGTGGTGGGAGATCGGGAGCGGACTGTTTCAGTTCGGGAGGCTGCCGGATGGGGATTTCAATTGGGCCACGCTGGCTGCTTTTGCGGCGGTGGCGGGGTCGGGGGGGATGAACAACAGTGCGTTTTCGAACTTCGCTCGCGACAAAGGGTGGGGTATGGGGCCGAAGGTGGGGGCGATTCCGAGCGCCATCGGGGGGCGCAATA
>JAEUQE010001122.1 GCA_016789785.1 Bryobacterales bacterium | reverse complement strand
AGTTGCGCTGCGCCGAAGCGCCATCTGGCGGGGCTTCCAGTGCTCAGCTCCACATTCCTGGCAACTTCACATAAGTCCAGGCAGAGAAGTTCGACATTGGCATAGATGCGAAGCTTGCGCCGCCGGCTTTCCGGGGACTGGCAGCGATGAAGATCCTCCAGAAGCTCCGCGGCGGAACGGAACAAAACGGAATGGCCGGCAAGCACGGCCGCATGACAGAGGTTCTTGGCGATCATGGTCTTGCCGAGGCCATTGGGGCCAATGAGAATGAGATTGCGCGCGCGAGCGAGAAAGTCAAGCGTGAAGGCGCGCTCCACCGTTTCGCGCTCAATACGTTTGGGCCAGTTCCATTCGAACTCCGCCATGGGCTTGTAGTTCTTCAAACCACAACGGCGCAGGCGGCGTTCGAGGCTGCGGCGCGCACGCTCACTGGCTTCGCCCTCAGCGAGATGTTGCAGGACCTGGAGCGGAGTCCAGCGGCCATTGGCGGCACGAGTGAGAAAGTCATCCAGTTGATTCGGCAGGTCGCGCAATCC
>JAEUQE010001121.1:252-537 GCA_016789785.1 Bryobacterales bacterium | reverse complement strand
AATGGCTGATCGCCAACCAATACACATCGCCCGCCAAGCTCGCCATCGGGGGCGGGAGCAACGGCGGATTGCTGGTGGGGGCCTGCATGACCCAGCGTCCCGACCTCTTTGCCGCGGCGCTGCCGGCCGTGGGCGTGATGGACATGCTGCGATTCCACAAATTCACCATCGGCTGGGCATGGACGAGCGACTATGGCAGCAGCGAGAATGCCGATGAATTCAAAGCCCTGTTGGCGTATTCGCCTTACCACAATCTCAAGAAGGGCGCGCGTTATCCGTCCACGC
>JAEUQE010001121.1:0-242 GCA_016789785.1 Bryobacterales bacterium | reverse complement strand
GGATCATGACGATCGCGTCGTTCCGGCCCACAGCTTCAAGTTTGCCGCACGCCTTCAGGAGTCGCACACGGGTCCGAACCCGGTGCTCATTCGGATCGACGCCAAGGCGGGGCACGGTGCTGGAAAGCCAACCACCAAATTGATCGCCGAAGCGGCGGATCGGTGGGCGTTCCTGGTCCGGGAGTTGGGCATGCGGATGTGATCCATTCCCAACCCTTCCGATCATTCCGATCCGGCGGTGG
>JAEUQE010001120.1 GCA_016789785.1 Bryobacterales bacterium | reverse complement strand
CGGTTGAGCTGATGGCCGCCCAGGCGCATAGGAAGGGGCTCGAAATCGCGTGGATGGTCGACGAAGCAGCGCCCGCGAGCGTCGTCGGCGATCCGCTGCGGCTGCGTCAAGTATTGGTGAACCTCCTCGGGAACGCGGTGAAATTCACAGAGAAGGGAGGCATCCTCGTTTCTGTGACTACGGTGGCGCAGACCTCGAGATGCGCGCGCCTGCGCATCGAGGTGCGCGACACGGGAATCGGGATCGAGCCCGCTGTCCGAGCGAGGCTCTTCGAGGCGTTCACACAAGCCGATGACTCGATCACCCGACGGTATGGGGGCACAGGTCTTGGCCTCGCCATTTGCCGGCAGATCGTGGAGAGGATGGGGGGGGCGATCCGCGTCTCGAGTCACGTCGGCAAGGGATCGACATTCACCGTGGAACTCGAACTCCAGACGGCGGCCGCTCCCGGTCGAGCCGCCGCCGTCGACGCCGCTGGATGTGGCAAGAAGATACTGATTCTCGACGGAGGCAGCTTCACCCGAGTCGCCTTGGGCC
>JAEUQE010000111.1:21609-27543 GCA_016789785.1 Bryobacterales bacterium | reverse complement strand
GCTACGGCAATCACGCGGAGATGGCCGCGTTCGAACCCGATTACTGGATCGGCGATCTTCACGAGTTAGTCGGCTAGCGCGTCGTGCCGCGGACCCGTAGGTCAAAGGCCTGCCCCATGGTATCCACATGTAAACCGCGGCGGCAGGATTCGGTCCCCGCCGGTCTGTTAGTCTGGCGACATGAAGATACTGCTTCTCCTGTTTGGAGGTTTGCTCACTGGATGTCTGCTGTTTGCTCAGACAGATGAGGGCACGCTGGCGCGAGTTCCCCTCGAACACTATTTGAAGGGCCACGCCACGGGTGACGGAAGCCACATGCGCAAAGCCTTCCTTCCCACGGCACATATTGAAGGCATCCGTAATGGCAAGTTCACTTCCTGGACATTGGATCAGTATGTGGCGCTGTTCAAAGGCGGCGGACCGTCGCCCGAAGAACCGAAGCGCAAGCGCTGGATCGAGCGCGTGGAAGTAACAGGCAACGCAGCCATCGCCACCATTCAGTTCGACTATCCGAATACAAAAATCACGGATTACCTCGTACTACTGAAGGTGGACGGTGAGTGGCGCATCGCCAACAAGGTCTACACCTTCGCTCCGAAACCGTAGGTCGAAGAACCCTTCGGCGCCAAGCACCATCAGCGCCCGCCAACGTCTCATCCCTGCCCAAGCGCCGCCGCATGGCGGCCATCCACCGCGCACCAACCGCTCCTTGCCGGCGAAGCGCCTCCGCGCCTGCAAGTCAGAGTTTCCGCAAGGCAGCCACAGGCGCCAATACTGTTCACTTTCGCATCTTGGCGCCGCGCACCTCACGGTAGTGCAGGGCCTGCCGCGCCGAGAATCGTCTCGGTGCAGGCGAGGTGAGCGAAAGTGCGCGGTGAAGGCGGGGTCGAGCTCTGATGATCCAGCCAGGGGCGATTCCCCAGTCCCGGGCACGGGCCTCGCCAAGATTGTCGGGGCGGCCGACTGACGTCTGCGTTACCGTAGCCGGGTCCCGACTCCTCGGGACGGCTTGGCAACGCCCTAACTTAACTAACTAGTTTCTGTCGCAAGACTCCCCTTTCTTACTGATCAACCGCTCTGTCCGGTCGCGGCCCAGAACTAGAACTGGTGTTCAATGATTGTAGTGACTTACAGAGCCGCGAGTGTGACGACGCGGCGAAGCGACCGCCAGAAAGACCAATTTCGCCACAGAAACTAACTAACTAAGTGAATAGTATTGGATCCAGGCCAGAGCCGTTCAATCGCTCTCGCCGGCGCGTACCTGGCCGCGGATCTCACCCGCCGGGAAGCGCGTGGAGTGAACGTTCACGTAAGCGCGCCCTGCGCGAATCGCGCGGATCACTTCCGCCATGTTGCCTGCTTCGATACCTTGGTCCGTCAGCGCAAACAGATTCGCAGCGGTGATCTCTCCGTTGACGGTTCCCGATTGGGGGCACGCAGGTTTGCCGCCTCCACCACACAGAAACGAGACCACACCGCCGTTCACTCCCCGCTGCGCAAAGTGAATGTGGGCCGCAACCACCGCACCTTCCAGGCCCGAGTAGGAGAGCCGGTAGGTGAATGAGTTGTTCTGGATGGTTCCGCGAAACTCGCCGGTCGCTTCCGTCGAGATCGCAGGCACTTCCTGGTATCCCGAAAGTTCGGCCCGCATCTCGCGGCCGTCCGCGAAAGCGTTGCCTTTTCCCTTGCCTTTGCCTTTACCTTTGTTGTCATCGTCAGCCGTACCCGGCAGCCCCGCCAGCGCCGTGGCTGCCAATAGCAATGCCCACTTGCCAACCCATGTTCTCTTCATGCATGCTCGCGCTGCAAACCACGTGCCATTGTCAGGTCATTGAGTTCAGAAGCAATTGCCTGCCGTGCCGTGCAAAGCGGCATGGTATCGAGCATTTTCTACAGGGTCCCACCCGGAACTCCTTACCTGCTTTCGCACTACTGTTTGGGAAAACGCCAGATCCGCATGGCGTTCCCGCCCAGCAGCAACTCGCGATCCGCAGGCGTGTAGAAGTCTAGGATCCGGTCTACGAACTCCAGTTCCTTGTCCATCGGCAGTTCCCATCGTGGGCGCGGGTAGCCCGTGCCCCAGATGAGTTGTTTGCCTCCAAACTCCTCGTACGTCGCCTTGAAGAAGGGGATGGTGTCGCGATAGGGGTATTCCTTGGTCAGCGACAACTCATAGGGCTCCGATGCGCTGATCCACACCTGCGGAAAGCGTTTCAGTCGGAACATCTTCTTGAACTCGGGCCAGGGATCGGCGAGCTTCAAATCCGGTTTTCCGAGGTGATCCACCACGATCTTGACGCCCGGGAACCGGCCCGCCATGTCCTCGATCATCGGCATCTGATGCGGCAGGATGTAGAAGTTGAACACGGCGCCGAGCCGCTCGGCTTCCTTCCACAGCGGATAGTGCTCTTTCGAATTGAGCCACGCCGACTTCGGATGATAGATCGGACTGAAGCGCATGCCCTGAAAATCATGCTCCTTCACCCAGTAGCGCAACCGCTCCGCCACTTTCGGATCCTCCGGGTTCACCAGGCCATGCGCGACGAAGAGCTTTGGATACTTGTGCAGCGAGTAGCTGATGTAGGAGTTGTCCCATCCGAAATAGCGAGGGTTGATGAGGACCGCATACTTGAGCCCGAAGTCCTTCATCTGCTCCACTTGATTCTCGATCGGCGCCGCCATCGGAACCTTCAGATTCGGGCGCTCAGGATGCGCGAACGGGAACTTCGGATCGAGCGTCCACACTTCCAGGTGCGTATCGATGATCAGCCGCTTCGATGGCGCCGATCTCGCCACCACGGCCGCGGCCAGTGTTTGTAGAAACGACCTTCGCAGGCTGCGCATGCACTCACCCCCCGAACTCACGTTCCGCCACCAGATACTGTTTCAGCTTTGCGCGATCGACCTCGAAACCCAGGCCCGGCGCCGACGGCGGATGGAGTTCGCCATCCTTCACTTCGATCACGGGCTGAATGACGTCATCGCGAAACCATCGCAGACTCGCTTCCACATCGGTTGGAAATGCGCATCCGCTCAGCGTGCCCATCGCCATTCCCTGCGCCTGCCCGATGCCAAGTTCCGGCATCGTGCCGATCCACACCGGAATGCCGTGCTCGCCGCAGAGATCATGAATCGCCAGCGCATTCGTAAATCCGCCCACGCGCTGCACCTTGATGTTTGCGATGCGAAGGCTGCCCAGGCGGATCGCCTCGCGCAGTTGCTCCACACTATCCAGGCTTTCATCCAGACACACGGGCGTGCGCACTCTCGCCTGCAGTTCAGCCGACTCAGCGAGCATGCTTCCGGCAAAGGGCTGCTCAAACATCAGGAGATCGTGTTCGTCGAGTTCGCGGAACACATCCAGGTGCGAGAGATCGTAGGCCCCGTTGGCGTCGGCAAACAATGGGATCGCGCCGAAGTGACGCCGTACGGCGCGCACGAGTTCCACATCACGCCCGGGCTCGATCTTGATCTTCACGCGCTTGTAGCCGTCGTGCAGGTACCGTTCGATCGACCGCAACAGATCCGCCGTGTCGTCGTAGAGTCCCACCGCGAGTCCGCTGGACACCGGCTTCACGGCGCCTCCCAGCAACACACAAAGCGGCGTACCATCCATCCTCGCTGCGATATCCCAGAACGCAGTCTCAATCCCCACCTTCGCGAAATTGCTGCCGGGCATTGCGTCCATCGCGCGCGCGGCATCCAGTGGCGAGGCGAATTCCTTGCCGGTGAGAGCAGGCACAAGCACGTCGCACAGTTCGCGCCAACAGCTTTCCGGCGTGTCGGAAGAATAGAAACTACCGGACATTGGCGACGACTCGCCGAAGCCAGTGCCCACGTCCGTGCCGATGCGCACGACAATGCCATCCTTCTCCGCAACCGCACCGGAACTGATGCGGAATGGCTCCACCAGCGGAACTCGCACATGCGTCAGCTGGATGCTCTGAATGATCATGCGAACACCAGGCGCTTGCCGCGGCAGATGGTGGCCTTGCAAACGATGCGCTGTTTCGCCGCAACCCGGTTGCGCTGCGAGTCGATCAGCGGGAACTCTCCGTCTTCAATGGCGAGCACCGCGACATCGGCGGGACTGCCGGCCGCCAGCGTCCCCATGCCTTCCAGGCGATTCACGAGTTTTCCTGGAGTCGCGGTGGAGCGCTTCAACACGTCATCGAACGACATCCCGAGATGCATCATCTTGGACATCGTGGTGGGCATGTCGAAAACAGGACCCTTCACATTGAGGGTGTAGATATCGGTGGAGATCGTGTCGGCAAGAAAGCCATCGGCGATCGCTTTGCGGGCGGCCTCGAAATTGAAGCTGCCAAGTCCGTGGCCGACATCGAACCAAACACCGCGTTGACGGGCGTCGCGAACGCTTTGGTGGACTTTGCCGTTCGCGTCGATGATGCCGAGCGTGTGTGTGTTGTAGCAATGCGTAACGATGTCGCCGGGCCGCATCAACTCCATCACCTGGTCCGTGGTGGGCGGCGCGAAACTGATGTGCGCCATCAGCGGCATTTTGACGGCATCGCACAGCTCGCGGGCGATCTTCAGGAATTCGTAGCTGTAGCGGCCGTTCATGTTCGACCCCACCTGCAACTTCACACCGAGCAGAATGTCCTTGTTGGCGAGCAGTGTCTCAGTGTTGCGTTTGACGAAAGAGCGCACATACTTCACGGGATCCATATCGGGATTGCGATTGTCGGGATACAGATACATGAAGCCGTAGACACGCGTTTTGGCGGGCTCGGCAATGAACTTGCGAAAGCCCGCGGCCTGGGTGCAGCCAAAGCTGCCCGCATCCACCCATGTGGTGGTTCCACTGCGCGCGCCCACGGGATCCGGATCGATCCCGAGATCCGTGGCGCCGTGGTAGCAGTGCGTGTGCAGATCCACAAGGCCCGGCGTCACGTAATGCCCGCTTGCATCGATCACTTCCACCGCGGCATTGGTGGCGATCGACTTCTCGATCGCGGCGATCCGCCCACCGGCAATGCCCACATCGGCACGCTGCTTGAATCCGCGCGCTGGATCGCACACCGTGCCGTTGCGAATCACGATGTCATATCGCTGGGGCCGCTGCGCCAGTGAAGAGGCGGCAAGCGCACCACCCGAGAGGGCTCCGAAAAAGCTTCGTCGTTTCACTCCGGCATCATATCCCAAGACGAGTGCAATTACGATATACTTCGCGGGAATCCGTTGACCAATCCCCTTGAGGTGAGATCCATGAAACGTGCCGCCGCTCTACTGATCCTGTCCCTTCTCGCGCCAGCCGTGCATGCGGCCGAGCCTTGGATCACCATCGACAAGCCAATGACGCCACCCGCCTGGGCTTTGCTGGAACGCCAACTGATCAAAGCCAATTCGAAAGCGGCGGAGCAGTTCGCGGCGAAGTACGTGGACCAACGCGGCTACCTGTTGCATACTCCGCGCTGGGGCACGCTGGATGGACCAGACGATGCGATTGAGACGTTCTTCAACTGGACGTTGTTCCACGCGATGGGCGGATCGGACTCGGTGTTGACGCTTTACAGGAAGGCGCTGGAAGGCCACTACAAGCAGTACGGCGAGATGCGCACCAAGCTCACGAAGCTTGCCGAAAACGGCGCCTACTACAAGGAGTTCATCACACAGTCGGATTGGTTCCACACCGGCGAAGGCATGCGCGCACTCATGTTTCTCGGGCTGTCGGATCCCCACGATGCCGCGTTCCGGGAACGCATGAAGCGCTTCGCCGCGATGTACATGGGCGAAGATCCCGAAGCACCAAACTACGATCCGCAAACCAAGGTGATCCGCAGCATCTGGACCGGCAGCAAAGGGCCGATGCTGCACAAGGCCACGGAGTACGATTGGGTGGGCGATCCTGTTCCGGGCAGTTTCCATCTGCTGCACAACAAGGCAGGACGCAACAAACTGCTCGATCTCAAC
>JAEUQE010000111.1:8219-21514 GCA_016789785.1 Bryobacterales bacterium | reverse complement strand
AGGGCTGAATCCCGTGCACACCCATGCGCTCACGAATCTCACCATGGGTTCCTATCTCACCGGCAACATCTGGAGCTTGCATGCCCGGTTCCGCTACTTCGATCCGCAACGCAAGCGGCCGGGACTGCCGGAGGATGTTGCGGCGCTGGTTGAGAAGCTGAGTGCGGATGGCGCGACCCTGACGCTGGTGAATGTGGACGCGACGGAAGCACGCACGGTGGCGGTGCAAGCGGGCGGCTATGGCGAGCACCGCTTCGAATCGGCGGCCGTGAACGGCAGGACGGTAAACATCGGCGGGCCGGTTCTGTATGTGCGGCTGGAGCCCGGCGCGGGTTCACGCATCGAGTTCAAGATGAGCCGCTATGTGAATCAGCCTGCGCTGGCCTATCCGTGGGATCGCGGATGGTATCCGGCGTCAGGTGCGGAGCCGGGGGCCGGCCGGTCGCGACGCTAGCGTGGCGGCACAAGGCTAGCGGCCCGTGATCTCCCGCGGATGCAGATCCGCATGATCCTCGAGCGCCTCCAGATGCGTAATCACCTCCGCGCGCTGATTCAGTTCCGCGGTAAGCCTTGCTTCGAACTCCGTTGCGCGCGCGTGAGCGTTGCCCAGCATCTCCTGATACGGAAACAACAGATGCACGCTGACAATCAGCCGCTGCCCGGTATCGCGGAACCGGAGTTCGTGATACTCCAGATCCTGCGCTGCGCACACTCGCTCCACGGCGGCGCGAACCTTCGCCAGGGCCTCCGGATCGGGTAGATCCAGCAACCCCCGCACTGCCGTGCGGATCAGCGTGGCGCCCGACCAGATGATGTTCAGCGCCACCGCAATCGCGATCAGGGGGTCGAACGGTTTCCATCCCGTGAAGATCACCAGAATCAGCCCCACCACCACTCCGAAGCTGGTCCAACTGTCGGTGAGCACGTGCTTGCCGTTCGCAATCAGGATCAGCGAATTCGCCCTGCGCCCGCAGCGGATCAGATACCAGCCGAGCGCAAGATTGATCAGCGACGCGGCCAACACCAGCAGCGTCCCCAACCCAAGTTGCTCCAGTTCGATTCCGCTACGCCACTTCTCGATCGCTGCCTGGATGATCCAGAACGCCGCGACAATGATCATGCCGCCTTCGAATCCAGCCGAGAAAAACGTCATGCGTTCATAGCCGTAGGGCGACCGCTCAGTGGGTGGAAGCGCGCTCAGGTAGAGGCTCAGTGCGGCAAAGATCACAGCGGCAACGTGGATTACGGACTCCGCCGCATCGGAGAGAATTCCCGCCGAACCCGTCAGGAAGTACGCGCTGAGCTTGCCGATCAGCATCAGCACACCAACCGCGACCGACAGTGTCATCGCAAACCGCGAATCCTTGTCCACACTCTTCCTCTTGCACGCGAACTTCCGCAGCCGTTTCCGCTCCACCGCCGCCGGGAGTACGATTGTCGCTGGAGGCAGCAATGCCGGAAAACGCATTCCTTGGATGGCCGCAACCGCCCCGGCCTGCCGACGTCCGGCAGGCGCTGGGAAAGTTCCATGACTTGTGGCAGTCGCTCGTCGGCAAGCTGGAGACGGAATTCGGCCTCACTGCGTGGGAGTGGAATTCCTATTCACCCAAGGCCGGATGGTCGATGCGCGCAAAGCAGGGCAAGCGCAACATCTTGTATCTCGTGCCGCAGACCCGTGCCTTTCAGGCAGTGCTGATTCTCGGCGGAAAAGCGATGGAAGCGGCGCGCGCATCGAAGCCCACAAAGAAGATCACCGCCTGGCTGGATGCCGGACAGCGCTACCCGGAAGGTACCGCCCTCCGCGCCGACATTCGAACCACTGCCGACGTTGAGGCGGTGCTCAAACTCACGAGCTTCAAGCTGATGTGAACACCGTCTGAAGGAAAACCGCAGACAAAATCGTCTACAGTACGAAAGGCGGAATCATGCGATTTGGAAAGTTCAAGAGCATCGAAGAGTTCCTGTCGGCCTTTGAAGCAGGCCGCCGGGCATCCGAGCGCGAAGCGGAACGCACCCTCTCCGCAACCGCGCTACGGGCGCGAAAGAAGAAGCCCAAGAAGCGCACGGTGGCGGAGGTGGATGGCTCCATTGCGGAGCGCCTCCCCGACGACACCAAGGGCTCCAAACACCATCTGATGAAGATCACTCTGAAGAAGGTAGTCAGCGTCGACGCCAAGATCAAGAAGGATGTTGCGGCCGCACTGAAGAACAAGGAACTGGTCCTGGTATCCGTGCGATTCGGCGACCGCATGGGCATTGAAGACCCTGTGCCCGGGCTCGACGCGAATGTCGCAGTGAAGTTGAAAGGCGAATGGATCCCGGCCGAACAGGCGCATGCCATCGGAGGCGAGCGCCTCGCCGTACTGCACTTCACGCACGATCCTCTCGGGTTCATCTGCACGCCTGCCGCTTGTTTTTCCTAACGCCGTCTCGAGACGCCGGCGTTAGGCAAGGGCTGCGGTCTGCCGCCGTGCGACCGCAGCCAGCCTCGCCCACCTCCCCCACCTCCCTTCCCTTCTTCAACTCCCCACACCGGATTCACTACAATGGAATCCGCCATGCTCCACCGACGCACTTTTCTCCAAAGCAGCCTCGCGGCCGCGCTCGCACGGGAGGCACAAGCGCAAGGACGTCCCCGCCCCAACATCCTCTTCATGTTCTCCGACGATCACGCCTACCAGGCCATCAGCGCCTACGACCAGCGTTTCATCCACACACCACACATCGATCGCATTGCGCGGGAAGGCATGCGCTTTGACAACTGCTGCGTCACGAACTCCATTTGCGCACCGAGCCGCGCCACCATCCTCACCGGCAAATACAGCCATCTCAACGGCGTGCTCGACAACCGGCTCGAGTTCGATGGTTCCCAGCAGACCTTCCCTAAGCTGCTGAGGCAAGCCGGCTATCAAACAGCGCTCTTCGGCAAGTGGCACTTGAAGTCGAATCCCACTGGCTTCGACGCATGGGAGGTGCTTCCTGGACAGGGCAGCTACTACAATCCCGACTTCATCACGCCCACCGGCAACAAGCGCCGCAATGGCTACTGCACCGACGTGGTCACCGATCTCACCATCGACTGGCTCTCCAATGGCCGCGACAAATCAAAGCCCTTCCTCATGATGTGCCAGCACAAGGCGCCGCATCGCAACTGGATGCCGGGCCCGGAACACCTCACGCGCTTTGAAGATGTCACCTTCCCGGAGCCCTCGAATCTCTTCGACAACTATGAGCATCGCGCTTCGCCGGCGCACAAGAACGAGATGGAAATCGACCGCCACATGATCCTCTCCGGCGACCTGAAAGTGTACCCCGTGCCCGGAGGCGACAAAGGCGCGGGCGGCTTCCTCAGCGAATACAAGCGCATGAACGACGCGCAGCGCCGCATGTGGGATGCCGTCTACAAGAAGAGGACCGAGGAGTTCAGCGCGAAGAAACTCACGGGCAAGGATCTTGTGCGATGGAAGTATCAGGCCTACATGAAGGACTATCTGCGTTGCATCGCATCGGTGGATGACAACATCGGCCGCATGCTGCGCTATCTCGATGCGGAAGGTCTGGCGGACAATACCATCGTCATGTATAGCTCGGATCAAGGTTTCTATCTCGGCGAGCATGGATGGTTCGACAAGCGCTGGATCTACGAAGAGTCAGTGCGTACGCCACTCGTGGCGCGCTGGCCGGGCGTCATCAAACCGGGCACTGTGAGCAAGGCTCTGGTTTCCAATCTCGACTACGGCGAAACGTTCCTGGACGCGGCGGGAGTGGCCGTACCTTCCGACATGCAAGGCCGCAGCATGGTGCCTGTGTTGCGTGGCGAAGTGCCAGCCGATTGGCGCAAGGCGTTCTACTATCACTACTACGAGGAAGGCGTGCACAGTGTCGCGCCGCACGATGGTGTACGCACGGATCGTTACACGCTGGTGAACTATTACAAGTCGAAGGAGTGGGAACTCTTCGATCGCCAAACGGATCCCCAGCAGATGCGCAGTGTCTACGGCCAGCCCAACTACGCGCAGGCGCAGAAGCAGTTGATGGGCGACCTGGAGCGTCTGCGCCGCGAAATGAAGGTGCCCGCGGATCACTTGCAGTAAGCTAAAACATCAGCTTCAGGCCAACAAAAATCCGCCGCTCTTCCTGACCCGTCTGCGTCCCGACCACCTGACCGAACAGCGTGTTCGTCGGCGCCGTGTTCGGTGGTGAGAAGTTTGGCGTATTCATCGCGCCTTCAGCCTCGCCACGCAACTGCACCTTCAGTTTCTCGTGAACCTGGAAGTTCTTCTGCACCGACATGTCCCACACGTTGATGCCGTAGGAACGAATGTTGGCCAGCCGCAGCGGGAAGGTACGAATGTTCTGCTCAAGCTGAAACGCCGGACGGCGCTCAAAGCCCGCGGTATTGAACCACTGCTGCAAACTCTGATTCGGCAACACCAGGTCGCCATAGGTACCGTTGTAGATCACGTTGCCGAAGCCGAGTGGCGCACCGGTCTGGCCCTGATACAGCGCCTGAATCTGCCAGCCCCCCGCGGCATAGTCGAGCCAACGCGCCATCTGTGAGCCGAAGCGCTTGCC
Source organism: Bryobacterales bacterium (assembly GCA_016789785.1). The sequence continues at coordinate 16,939 of JAEUQE010000111.1, read as the reverse complement.
CCGGCCAAACGGCAGTTCATAGAGCCCCGCAAAGGTGAACCGGTGCGACCGGTCGAGATCGCTGATCACATGAGTCGGCGCGGGGTCCGTCGGTTCCAGATAAGCAACTGCCTCCATCGCCTTCGACCATGTGTAGTTCGCCTGCAGCAACATGCCCTGTGCAAAGCGCCGCTCGATCCTCGCCGTGAGCGCGTGATACCACGACGAGCCCGCGGGTAGTCCGGGACTCATGCTGCCGAAGTGTGGCAGCGGCCGCAGCAACTGCGCGCGAGTAGTGTTGGCGTTCGCAAAGAAGGCGGTGCCGCGGAATCCTTCAATCCCGCGGAACGGATTCGTCACCGCGCCCGTCAGGAAATTGATCACGTTGTTATCGCGCACCGGCAGGTTGCTCAGATACTGCCGTGGAATCGGATTCACATCGGTACCCACGCGCAGCCGCGTGGCGCGATTGCCCTGATACCCGATCTCCGCCACCGTACGCGCGAAGGGCTCGAACTGCAGGTTGTAGCTCCATCGCTGGGTGTAGCCGCGGCGCCCATCGGCAGCGTAGAATCCCGGCGATCGCCCGAGAAACGTCGTCAACCCCTGCGATGCGCCTTCCGGCAGATCCACGCCTGCGGGAAACGGATTCGTCAGCGAAGCCGCGTAGGTGATCCCGTTGTCGTTCGACGCCACTATGTTCGTGCGGCGGTTGAAGCCGGGCTGTGAGACGTCGGAGAAATCCGCGCCAAGCAGCGAATAGAAGATGCCGTATCCCGCGCGAATCACCACTCGCGGCCTCAAGTTCCACGCGAATCCGATGCGTGGCATGAAGGCTTTGTGAAACGCGGGACGCAGTTCGCGCGGCACACCATTGCGCCCCGCGAACGTGAGCCCGCCAGGAGTGCGGAAGTTCGCCGCCGCGATCTCGGGAATCGGAGCACGCGCGTAGTTTGCCCGCGCCTGCGTCTCAATCGGATTCGTCGTGACGAAGTCGAAGTCCCGCGACGTCCGGTCGTAGCGCTCGCGGATTGGCCCTTCGTACTCCCATCGCAAACCAAGATTCAACGTAAATGTTTTCGTCATCCGCCAGTCGTCCTGGACGAACAACGAGTGGAACGGGCTGAACTCCGCCCGCGAATCGTTGATGTCGACGCCGCCCGCCGTCGGAATCCCGTAGAGCAGACTCGCGAAATTCTGTCCCCCGCCCGGAGATCCTGGAGAGTTGTCCAGTGGACCCCGCGTGAACGCATCGCCGAACGTCAGCGCCGGCGCGACATTGCCATACGTGATCGAGTTGTCGTAAGAGAGCCGTCCATCGAAGCCGAACTTCAGACTGTGTTTGCCGCGCGTCCAATTCAACACCGACAAAAGCGAATGCGTGTAGTAGCGTTCATCGAAGCCGCCGTTGTTGCCAAGCGGCAGCATTCCATTCACTGTCACCAGCGGAAACGTCACGCCGCGCGGGTCCAGCCGCGACGTTAAACTCGCTGGGAAGCCGAATTCCGAGAGGTCGTACCCCTGGTTGACGTACGCTTCCTTCTCACTAAACCAGGTCCATCCGTAACGGACATCCAGCGTCAACGTCGAACTCAACATGCCCACGGTGTCGAGCGCCACGCCCTTGTAGGGACGCTGACGTTTGCGCCCCCGTACGTTGCTGTCGGGAATCCACTGGTCGAAACTCCCATAGAACGTCGATTGGGAATAGCGCCCAAACATGCGCCACTGATCGTTCAGCACATGGTCGATGCGCACAATCGGCTGATACAGATCCTGTTTGTCGGGACGTGCACGCTGATAGTTGTTCGTGAAGTCAATGGTACCTGCCGCGTTGGGCAGCGGAAAGTACTTCACATAACGCGCCGCGTCCGCCGAGATTCGATTGCGCGGTACGATGTTCCCCGGCACGGGCTGCCTGCGGAATCGCGCGCCTTCCTGCGTGATCGAGAACGGATCAAAGATCTGGTAGGCCGGACCGGCGGCCAGCAATGCGGAAAAATCGCCGTTACGCATGGCTTCCGTGGGCACCGATGCTTGCGATGCCACCGTCCGCAGACGGTTATGCGCCTGATACCCGAACATCCAAAATGTCCGGTTGCGGCCGTTGTAGATCTTCGGAATCCACACCGGACCGCCGACCGCCGCGCTGTACCGCAGCCAGCGCGTGAATGGCGTGTTGCTCTTGATCTTCTCGTCGGTGATCGGCCCCGTCGCGGGATTGAAGATGAAGCCGTTGGTGAAGAAGTTCCGCGTCATCATCGGACCACTCGCCACGAACGCCCCAAGCGTCCCATGCAGCGCGTTGCCTCCCGACTTCATTGAGATGTTGATCTGGCCACCCGTCGTGTGACCCACCGCCGCATCGTAGCTCGACGTATCCACGCGCACTTCTTCCACCATGTCCGCCGGCGGAATGAATGCCGTGCGTCCACCATACGAATTGTTCGACACACCATCCACGTTGTAGTCCACTCCGCCAAGGCCCGATCCGCCGACACGCACCGCGCTCGATTGATCAATGTTCCAAGGACCGTCATAGGGCAGCGAAGCGAGCGTCGTTCCTGGCGCAAGAGAATACAGCCACGAGACGCTACCCGAACGAATCGGCATGTTCGCCAGCACCTGCCGGTCGATCACCTGGCCCACCGTCGCGTTCGTTGTCTCCAGCACCGGCGACTCGGCGGTCACTTGGATCTTCTCACTGGCGTCACCCGGTTCCAGCGTAATGTCGATGCGAAGCCGCTCCCCGATCCGCAGATCGATGCCCGTGCGGCTGTACTTCTTGAAGCCCGCAAACTCCGCCGCCAGCGAGTACTCGCCGGTAGGAAGATAGTTCGCCTCGTAGATCCCTTCGCCATTCGTCGTGAAGCGGAGCGTTACGCCGGTTCGAACCTGTGTGAACGCAACGGACGCGTTCGGAATCACAGCACCCGACGAGTCGAGCACAGTGCCGCTGACGAATCCTCTGGGGTCCTGAGCCATCGCGCATACGGTGAGAAGCGGAAGTGTGAGCACGGTCCGAAGCATAGTGAGGGAAGCTTATCACATGGAATTTTCCCGAAGATTCTGTGAGAATCTCGAACCGCTCGCGCCACTCCATCCTTGGAGATGTCCGCCAGACCAACGCTCGCCCCGTCCATCGACGAGACCAACCGCGAAGAGCAGCTTTACTGGCTCGCGCTGCAACTGGTGCCCGGTCTCGGCCCGCGCCGCGTGTCGCAACTGCTGGAGCAGTTTCATTCTCCGCGCGCGCTGTTCCGTGCCTCGATCTCCGAATTGGAAGCCGCCGGAGTGTCCCAGGCAACCGCGCAGTCGATCGTCAGCGGCTGCACGTTCGACGACGCGGTGACGCAGCAGCAGAAGATGCTGTCACTCGACGTAAAGCTGGTAACGTTGGCGGATTCGCGCTATCCGAAGCCTCTGCGTGCGATCTTCGATCCTCCCCCGGTGCTGTTTCTGCGGGGCCGCGCCGAGTTGCTGAACACCTTGATGATCGCCGTGGTTGGAACCCGCAGGCCCACGGCCTACGGAATGTCGGCCAGCGACAAACTCTCGCGTGATCTCGCGCTGCAAGGCTTCACCATTGTCAGCGGAATGGCGCGCGGCATCGACACCTCCGCGCACAAGGGGGCGCTCGAAGTCGGCGGCCACACCGCGGCCGTGCTGGGCTGCGGCGTCGATCTCGTCTATCCTGCCGAGAATCGCAAGCTCGCCGATCAGATCGCTGCCACTGGCCTGCTGATCTCCGAGTTCCCGATGTCCACACCGGCCTACCCGCAGAACTTCCCCATCCGCAATCGCATCGTGTCCGGCCTCAGCACCGGCGTCATGGTTGTCGAGGGCGCGAAGTATAGCGGCTCCGGCATTACGGCGCGTCTGGCAGTGGAGCAAGGCCGTGAACTCTACGCCGTTCCCGGCAACATCACAAACAAGCTCAGTTGGGGACCGAACCTCCTGATCAAACAGGGCGCCACTCTCGTGCAGGACGTCGAAGACATCCTCGCCAGCCTTTCCCCGGACAACCGGCTGCGGCTCCAGCAATCACGGCCCGGCGCACCTCCACCGCAAGGTCATCTCGACTTCGGGCAGCCACCCTCTCCTGATCCGCTCTCACCAATTGCCCGCGCGCTCCTCAATGCAATTCCACTCGATGAGCCGGTCCACATTGATGCTCTCATCGAACGGGCCACACAGTGCTCTTCCTCGGAAGTGATTGCCGCTCTGTTTGAACTCGAGATGATGGGCATCGTGCGCCAGTTGCCGGGCAAACAGTATGTGAAGGTGTGGTAGCGCACCGGGGCCGCTTCATTTCCTCATCAGCGTGCCGGCCCCTTCACGAACCGTACCCATCCGAATGACTCCGGCACATGAAAGTTCGGCTTGTCCGTCCGCACTGGCGACCATGTGCTGAACTGCGCGTTCGTTTTCCCCCCAGCCCGATTCAAGTTCAGCCGCCACGTATCGCCATCATGAGGAGGAGTGTGCGCAGCATCCTTCACGAAATTCTTGAACGGAATCGCAATCTCCAAAACCCAGTGCGTCTCGCCCTGTGCATCCTGTTTCGATGCCATCCCGTGGTGCGACGTGCGCCATGTGACACCCTCCGGCTCCCAATGAAACGGCCCCGTGTACCAATCGGCGCGCAGGAAGTTCAGCATCGTGCCGATCACGTTCATCTCGAAGCCGTAATAGTTGCGAGGCTTCGCCGGATTGGGACTCACGAAGATTTCCACCGAATCATCGCGCGACACCGGCCCATGCCGTTCAACCACATCCGCCGAAATGTGCTTGTCATGGCAGTAGTAGCTGACGTACAGGTTGCGGTCATCCCAAAGCATCTTCGCTTCGGTCTGTTCCTTTTCACCTTCCTTCCACCAGTTGAAATGGAAGTCGCCCACGGGCTCCGCGCGCTTCCACGCCGCCTCATCGAGCTTGCCGTCGATCTTGATGCGGCCTTGCGCGCGGGAGATGCTGTAACGCGGTTCCGTCTGCCCGCACAGTGGCAGTACGATACACAAACCAGCCAGCAAGCAACGCCACGCTCTCATCGCTGCCTCCCGAATCCATAGAGCCTGTATGCGGTGCGTCCCAGAATCCACTCCTTGTCCTCCGCGGTGAAGAATGGAATGGTTTCTTTCATGATCACGTACTCGAAGAAATTCCCCCAGATCATCCGGCGGCCGCCGTAACGATCGTAGAGCCTCTTCAAAAAGGGCCACACATCGCGATATGGCATCTCCTTCGTCTTCGAAGGATTGTGCAGCGACGTGCGGATATACACGTTCGGATACTTCGCCAACTCAAGCAGCGGGCCGAATCCATCGGAGTCCGGCGCCGCAATGTCGATCATCGCCAGATGGTCGATCACGACGTTCACTCCGGGAAATCGCTCCGCCATGTGGCCAACCTGGCGCACCTGGTCCGGCGCGAGATAGATGTTGAAGGTCGCGTTGAGCTGCTCGGCTTTCTTCCACAACGGATAGCAGGCGGGGCTGTTCAACCAGACAACATCGCGATTGTAGATCGGACTTAGGCGCAACCCAACCAGCCCATCCTCGCGAATCAACCGCTCCAGCCGCGAGGGATTCTCCGGATCCTCCGGCGAGTGCAAGCGATGCCCCACCAACAGGCCAATCGCGGCGAACTTGCCAGGATACTTCTTCACGCAATAGCTGGGATAGGAGTTGTCGCGCCCGTAGTAGCACACGTGCGAGATCACCACGTGATCCACCCGGTAGGTGCGCATCTCCGATAGCAAAAACTCTGCCGAGTACTCATGGTCCGGCAGATTCGTGGGACACACCGCGAGATCCCGTGGCATCGGGTACTTCGTGTTCAGCACCCACGCATGCTCGGCTGCATTCACCACTGGCGCGCGCTGCTGAGACGAAGCAATCGCGCAAGCGCCTGCCGTTAATAGCGCGCGTCTCGTCCACGCGCGGTCTTCGCGTCCCGGACGTTCGATGCGCATGGTTTCTCCTTATGCCGACAGGATCTCTCGCAACCGCTTCCCCACGATCTTCGGCTCATCGCCCCGCATCATCCACACCGAGATCAGCAGCTTGCCCTTCCCGGGCCGCTGCACGTGAATCGGCGGATCGCCGGCCAGCAGTTTCTCCGACACTTGCTGCGCCGTCAGCCCTCGCGCCGCTTCATCCCACTCCACCGTAACGTGCGGCACTTCATTCGCAATCACAGGAATGTGCCGTTCCGTCGCGATTCCCTTCACACCGTTGAGAGCGCTACGAATCGAGGTCACCCGCGCCTCCAACTCGCGCCACTCCGCGGCATGATCCACTTTCAGGTAACGTTCCACCGCCGCAAGCAAGCCGCACAGTTCTTCCTTGCCCACCTTCATGCCGCGCCCGATTCCCCCGAAAGGTGACATCGCGGGAAGCGATGCCGCGATCAGATCCTTTCTCCCCAGCAGAAGCCCCGAGGCTTGCGGTCCACGCAGCGCTTTGCCTCCTGAGAAGATCACGAGATCGAATCCCTGCTTGGTGTACTTCCACAGGTTATCCTTCGGTGTCGCATCCGACGCGGCATCATTCATCGTGGGAACGCCGCGTTCCTTGCCGATCTTCACGAAGTCCTCAGCCTTCACCTCACCGCTGGGCTCGGCCTTGTTGAGGAAGAACATCATTCCTGTGCGATCGTTGATCGCCGCTTCCAGTTCCCTGCGCGTCTCCACCGTCACGATCTTCGCGCCGCACATCTCCATCTGATGCTCATATCCGGAGCGGTGTGACTTCTGCTGAATCACCTCGTAGCGTATGCCTTCGCGATTCGGCAACTGACGGAGTTTCGCGGCATCGCCTTGCGACAGGCACGCAGCCGTGCCCACCGAAATCGCCGAAGCCGCGCCACACGTGACCATCGCCGCGGGCGCTTGCAACAGCTCGGCGATCCGCTCGCCAACCTTCTTCTGCAACTCGGGAAGCGGAATGAAGTAGCGCGACGCCTCCTCCATCGCGCGTATCACCTCGGGCGGCATGATGGAACCACCCAGCACCGTCACAACTCCGACACCGTTGATCACGGGCTTGATGCCGAGGCTCGCATAGAGGCTCGACGGTGTGGATGCGCTGACACTGGCGGTTGGCGCCGCGGCGGCAGCGGCGGCAGGCGCGAGAGCAGCGGTTTGCAGAACACGGCGGCGTGTGGATTTCATATCGGCTCATTATATGTGCTCCGCGCAAGTTTTTGGGTTCGAATCCGGCGATTGCCTGTATACTGTCCAAAAAGCATCTGGAAGCCCGTCTCTTCCCAACAGCCGTGTCTACGCCGGTGAAGGAGATTCCATGTCATTTCGTTGTAGCATTGTATTCGCACTCAGCCTCGTGCTGACCCTGCCGCTCGCGGCCCAAACCGGCGCGGGCAAGATTCAAGGCAACGTTCGCGACGCGACGTCGGCCATGATTCCCAATGCGACGGTCGCGCTGACCCACACCAGCACAGGCCGCCGAAGCGAAACCGTCACAAACGAGACCGGATTCTTCGTCTTCCCTTCGGTTGCCATCGGAAGCTACAAGATCACAGTGCAATCCTCCGGCATGCAGTCCTGGGAAGGCTCGCTGGTGCTCCAAATCGGACAGACCGCTGTCGTTGATCCTGTGCTCACCGTCGCCCAAACCGCCACGGAAATCACGGTTGCTGGCGACGTCACACCGCTGGTCACCACCACCGCCGCCACGCTGGGCAGTGTGGTGGAGCGCGCACGCATTGAGCAACTCCCGCTGAACGGCCGCTTCGTCCAAACGCTGGTGCAGTCCACTACGCCCGGCCTCGAAGGCGCGTCCTCCAGTCCACGTGTCTACGGGCTGCGAGCCACGGCGATGGAGTTTCTGCAAGACGGCGCGGTTCTCACCAATCGCGACACCGGGGAACTCGCGGGCCGCCCTCCAGGGCTCGACAGCATTGAAGAGTTTCGTGTCGAAACGAATAACTCATCCGCCAAGATGAACCGCCCTGCGACGACCATCATCGGCACAAGAGCCGGCACGAATGATCTCCATGGCGCCTTGTTCCATACCATGCGCAACAACTCGTTTGGCGTGGCGCGCCGCCGGCAGGACTTCTTCACCAAAGCGCCGCACTTGGTCCGCAATGAATTCGGCGCATCGCTCGGTGGACCTGTCTACCTTCCGAAGCTATACAACGGACGAAACCGCACATTCTTCTTTTTCGCTTTCGAAGCATTTCGGAACCACTCCGCATCCACCACATCCACCACCATGCCGACGCTCGCTATGCGCGAAGGCGACTTCTCCGGGTTGATTGACAGCGCCGGCCGCCAGATCACTCTCTACGATCCGTGGACCACCACCGCCACATGGTCGCGCATGCCCTACGTCAACAACCGGATTCCCATCAGCCGCCAGAGCCCGCTCGCGAGGTATCTCTACAGCGTCACTCCCGCGCCCACTCATCCGGACATCAATCCTCTGGTGGCCCCCAACTACTTCGCACCCGCCGTCTCCAACCGGCGCGATCACACCGAGACGGTTCGCATCGACCACCGGTTCTCGGAGCGTGATCAGGTGTTCGGCCGCTACACACACGGTGGACGCTGGAGCATGGGGCGATCCGGCGCCGACGGATCTCCGGTGCTTCTGGATCAGGCAGCGAACGTCACGTTCCGTCCCGTCCGCAATGACTCGGCTGTCCTTTCCTGGACCCACACCTATTCGCCCACGTTCTTCGCCGAGACCATTGCTTCGGGCTCCAACGAAGATCTA
>JAEUQE010000111.1:0-8120 GCA_016789785.1 Bryobacterales bacterium | reverse complement strand
TCGCTCGAACGCATGTACGAACTCGGCGCAACGTCGCCCGCCATTGTCCGCAACTTCACCAACATCGGCGTGCGCTTCATCTCGCCTCGCGACGCCGGCCTCCCCGACACCCTGATGTATTCCAACCCGCACGACTTCGGTCCGCGCCTCGGATTCGCGTGGCGTGTCGCCGAAGGCAAGCGCGCCACAGTGCTTCGCGGCGGCTATTCCCTGTTCGGATTCCCGATCCCGTTGCGCACGTTCAACGCCCGCATGCGCAGCAATGCGCCTACCAACGCACGCTTCTCGCTCAATTACTCGAGCGCCGCGCAGAGCCCGGACGGTCTGCCCAACTACCTCTTGCGCTCGGTGCCAAGTGTCATTGGCGGAGTCAACTCGCGCAACTTGCTCAACCCGAATGAGCCCGGCGGCGTCGCACGCGGCTCCTTCCTCACTTCGTTCTTCGAGCCGCAACAACCCACCACCCGCGCCCATGAGTGGAACCTCACGCTCGAGCGCGAGATCCTCGACAACATGGTGGTCCGCGCCGGCTACATCGGCACACGCGGCAGCCGCCTGGAGCAGTTCTACACATTCAATCAGCAGGCCAATAACTACGTATGGTTCGTCACCACGGGGCAACCGCTTCCCACCGGCGAGTTCTCCGGCGTTGCGCGCCGCACCTTCGACCAGACTTCCTTCGGCGACATCGAGATGTATCGCAAGACGGGCTGGTCCAACTTCAACGGCGTTCAACTCGAGATGGAGAAGCGCTATGCGAAGGGCTACGGCTTCCAGATCTTCTACGTCATGAGCAACGCGTTCCGCGCCGCGGGCAACGGTTGGAGTGACGACTTCGCTCGCGAAGCCGCAGTGTTTCTCCCCGGCGCCGTGCCCACCGGATACAAGGAACGCAACCGCTTCTTGAACTACCGCCGCGACATCGAGATCCCGAAGCACCGCCTGCGGTGGAACTGGATCGCGGATCTTCCGGTTGGCCGTGGAAAGAAGTTCGCCTCCAACGCTGGCGGCGTCCTTGACCGTATCGTCGGCGGATGGCAGATCGCCGGATTCGGCTCCGTGCGCAGCAACTATTGGTCGCTGCCGACTTCCAACTGGGGCCGCCTCGGCGACGTCGAGGTCTATGGCAAGAAGTACCCTATCGAGGATTGCCGCAGCGGTCAGTGTTTCCAGGGCTATCTCTGGTACAACGGCTACATCCCTGCCAATCGCGTCAACAGCACTGCTGCGAACGGCGCCCCGAACGGCGTGATGGGTGTGCCATCGAACTACCGGCCCGCGCATCTGCCGGTGATTCCCAACCCCGCCAATCCGCAGCCCGGCGATCCGAATGCCCCGTTCTACGACACCAACACCGTATACGTCACGCTCCGGAACGGATCGGTGCAGCGGCTTGCACTCGATACCGGTCTCCACCCTTGGACCAATCAGTTTCTTCCGGGCATTCGCGCCTGGGGCCTCGATGCATCCCTGTTCAAGAACACGCGAATCACCGAGCGCTTCACGCTGCGCTTCAACGCCGACGTGTTCAACGCACTCAACATGCCGGGACTCGGCCAGCCGGACTCCGGATCGGGCATCGTCTCGACACGCAACTCGGCGAACTCGCCGCGAGAATTGCAGCTTACACTGCGCCTCTCGTGGTAACCGCGTGCCTTTGACGGCTATCATGGAAGCTTCATCCGAGCTTCCGTGACACGCAAACATCAGATCGTCTCTCTCGAAGTCATCGACCTTCGCTATCCGACCGTGCGCCTTGGCATGGCTGGCTCCGACCCGCGCCATCTCGCACCCAACTATTCCTGCGCAATTACGATCCTGCGCACAGCGAGCGGTATCGAGGGCCGCTCGCTCGTCTTCACGGCCGGCGACGGCACTCAGATCCAGAAAGCCGCCATCGAAGCGCTTTCCCGATTCGTGGTGGGCCGCGATCTCGAAAGCTTCATCGCGGAACCCGGCTTGTACGCTCAGGCTCTCGCCGAGCATCATCAACTTCGCTGGCTCGCGCTCGGCACATACCGCATGGCCGTGGGCGCTGTGGTCAACGCGCTGTGGGATCTGTGGGCCAAGCGCGACGGTGTGCCCATGTGGCGCCTGCTGACCAGCCTCTCCCCGGAGCGCATCGTCCAATGCATCGACTTCCATCACCTTCGTGACGCACTCACCGAAGACGAACTGCTCGACATGCTGCAATCGCGCATGGCCACGCGCGATCAGAACCTCGCGCGCATCGAACATGACGGTGTACGCGTGTACAGCACTGCCGGATGGTCCGGCCGGCCGCTCGATGAAGTGCGTCAGTTGTGTCACGGCCTCTATCAACAGGGCACCCGTGCATTCAAGGCCAAGGTAGGCCGTGGCCAGCAGTATGACCGGAACCGCGCGATCGAGGAAGATCGCCGCATGTTGAATGCGATTCGCGAAGCAACGGGTCCCGATGCATTGCTCCTCACCGACGCCAATCAGAATCTCGGTGACTGGCGCAACGCCGCAAGCTACATGGCCGAACTCGCCGAATACAAGCTGCTCTTCATTGAAGAGGCGATCGCTTACAACGATGTCATCGGCTACATCAAACTGCGGGAAGCGCTCGCGCCTCTTGGCATCGGCGTCGCTGGTGGCGAACAGGCCCCCGACGCAGTCACCTTCAAGCAACTGCTCGCCGCCGGCGGTCTCACGCATTGCCAGATCGATGGTGCCCGCGTCGGCGGTGTCAACGAACTGCTTGCGATCATCGCGATGGCGGCGAAGTTCGGCGTACCTGTGTGCCCGCACAGCGGCGGCATCGGGCTCGGTCAGCTCGTTGGCCCAATGTCGGTGTTCGATCAGGCCTGGTTCGGTAGTGAAGGCCGCTGGCTCGAGTATTTGGAGTTCCTGCAAACTGGCGTCTTCCATCACCCGCTCGAAGTCCGCAATGGACACTACCAGCTCTCGCAGGCTCACGGTTGGGGCATCGAAATGAAAGAGGATTTCGTTGCCCGCTACCGCTATCCCGATGGCCCCGACACTGCCAACAGCCAAGAGGCCGATCGCATCGCCGCCACTCAGCCTGGGGCCCCGCCCTACGCTCAGTTGTGGGCCTGAATTCCACGCACGAAACAAGTAACCTGAACGGAGAAGGAGCGTATTCCGTACCATGGGATTCTCCGCCTACGTCGTTCAGCCCCTCCGCGCGTTGATGCGCCGGCCCGGCCTCAGCATCGTGGTCATCCTCACACTCACTCTTGGCATCGGTGTCACTACCGCGGTCTTCACCATCTTCAACGGCGTGTTGCTGACGCCACTCCAGTTTCCCAACCCCGAAGAAATCGTCGCCGTCTACGACACGCAGCCGTCTTGCGACACCTGCCCCGCGTCCTACCCGAAGTATCGTGACTGGCTCGAGCGCAACACCGTCTTCCAGGCAATCGGTGGATCCACGCAAGCCTCATTCGTCTTGACGGGAACCGCCGAGGCTCTTCGCCTCCGCGCCTCGCAGACCACGGCCACCTACCTTGATGTGTTCGGGGTCAAACCCGCGCTCGGCCGCTGGTACACCGCGCAAGAAGATGTCCACGGAGGACCGAAAGTCGCCGTGCTCAGCCACAACTTCTGGATGCGGCAATATCAGGGCTCGGCATCCGCTCTCGGTCAGAAGCTGGTGCTCGACGGTACCCCATATGAGATCATCGGCGTCCTGCCCGCAAGCACCTCCATGGGCCGCACGGATCTCTTCGTTCCGCTCCAACGAAAGTTCGATCCATCGACCCGCGGCAATCACTTCATGCCCGTCTTCGCGAGGCTCAAGAAAGGCGTCACCGTCGAATCCGCGCAGCGCGAAATGCGAACACTCGGCGCCGCACTCGCCAAGGAACACGGACACAATCATGGCATTGATGTGCAGTCCTACCCCGAAACCGTGGTGGGCCACATGCGCACGCCGCTCAACGTCCTGCTCGGCGCGGTCCTGCTCCTGCTCCTGATCGGCGCCGGCAATGTGGCGAACCTCCTGCTTGCCGCCGGCCTTGCAAGAAAGCGTGAGATGGGAATTCGCATGTCGCTTGGCGGCAGTACGGGACAACTGGCCGGAATGCTCGTCGCGGAGGGCGTATGGCTTGCAACCGCGGGAGGGCTGCTCGGCATGATCCTCTCCTATTGGCTTGTCGCCGCATTTCTCGCCCTCGCCGCCAACATGGTTCCTCGCGCCGCCTCCATCCACATCGACCTGCGAGTGATCGCCTTCTCCGCGGCAGTTTCGCTTGCCGTGGGCATACTGTCGAGCCTGTTCCCTCTGATTCTGCTTCGCAAGCCCGATCTGGCAAACGCTGTCCGCGAAGGCGACGCACGGGGCGGCAGCTATTCGGGCAATCGCACCAGACGCGCCTTGGTAGTCACCGAAATCGCACTCGCCTTTGGCCTGCTGGTATGCTCCGCGCTGCTTGTGAAGAATCTCATGCTCCTGCGAAGCCGTGATTCCGGTCTGCGCACGGAGCGCATTGCGGCGTTCCAGGTCGCGCTGTCCGGACCTCGCTATTCCAAGGACACCGAAGTCACCAGCTTCTATCGCACCCTCCACGGCAAGTTGCTGCAGATCGACGGCGTGGAAAGCGCGGGGATGACCAGCCATCTGCCCATGGTCGACTTCGGATGGAACAGCGAGTTTCAAGTAGAGGGCCAGGCTCCATGGCGCGCGAATGAAGCCCCGCTTGTGGAGAATCGATGGTTCTACGGCGACTATTTCAAGACGCTGGGCGTGCCCCTGCTGCAAGGCCGCCTTCTCACGGAGAACGACGCGAAGACCCGTGCGGTACTCATCAACAAGGCAATGGCGGAGAAGTTCTGGCCCGGCCAGGATGCCATCGGAAAGCGCTTCGGGCAGGGCAACGATAAGAGCCGTTGGTATGAAGTGGTGGGCATTCTCGGCAACACGCGATCCTTCGGCCTCACCCGCAGCTATCCCTTCGAGTTCTATCGCACGCTCGATCAATCGGCGTTCGCGAGAATGACTGTCGTGGTCACCACTCGCGCGGAGGATCCGCTCTCCATCATTCCAGTCGCCCGTCAACTGGTGCGGTCGCTCGATCCTTCCCTGCCGGTCACCAATGTGCAAACCATGCAAAGCGCCGTCGCCGACTCGTTGGGCAGGCCTCGATTCATGTCGGCACTCACAGCGCTCTTCGGCGCACTCGCAGGCTTGCTCGCCATGCTCGGCGTGTACAGCGTCATGGCGTACAACGTGAATCGCCAGCGCCGTGAATTCGGCATTCGACTCGCGCTTGGCGCGGATCCTGCAACCGTTTGGCGCAGCGTGCTTCTGCGCGGCCTCACGCTAGCAACGCTCGGCATCGCTCTCGGCGCCGCGGGTGCGGGCGTTGCGACAAGACTCCTCAAGACACTGCTGCACGACGTCAAGCCTGCCGATCCGGCATCCTTCGCCTACACCGCGCTCGCCGTGGCTTTGGTCGCGATGCTTGCATCGTATCTGCCCGCGCGCGCCGCCGCCAGAGTCAATCCCGTGGACGTGCTTCGCGCCGAGTGAACGCGCCGGTCCTCTCGGCTAATTGCGGCTAGTTGTCAGCAGCATGGCGGCTGGTCAGGACCGTTCAACCCAAGTGGCATCTCCGGTTTCCGTAGACTCTCAGAAGATGTACTTCAACCCGAGCTGCATCTCCCGATTGTTGACCACGGTCGAATTGATGCGGCCGAAATCGGCGGCGCCCAAAGCACGTGACGGAGCACCGAACTGCGGCGTGTTCAGGAAATTGAAAGCCTCATACCGGAACTGTATGCGATGTCCCTCCCTCGGCACGAACTCCTTGAAACAAGCGAAATCCCAGGTCTTCTGTCCAGGCGCATCAAACAGCGACGTGCCCGCATTGCCATAGCCCTTCGGACCGAGAAAAATGCCCTCTCCCGCGCAGCCATCGCACTTCGATCGCACGAAGGCAGATGTATCGAACCAGCGATCAATACTCCGGCTGTCCCACACACGGCCCACCTCGCGCCCCGCCACCACGTGCGGCCGCTGAAACGACGATGGTCCCGTGTTGTGCGAGTCGCCGTTCTGCGACACCGTCACCGGCAGGCCCGACGTCAGTTGCATAATGCCATTGATCGCCCAGCCGCCCAACACCCATCCCTTCGGCCCCTTCGCATTGCGCATCCAGGGGATTTCCCAAATGTGCGAGAACACGAAACGGAAGCGCTGATCAATCTGCGAGCGGCCATAGTCGGAACGCCGGTCCCGCGGATCCTGAGTGAAGCTGTTGCCGTAGGGTCCACCCTCATTCACGCCGTAGCCAATGTACATCGCTTTTTGAAAGTTAAACGACGCATTGAAAGTTAGCCCTTTTGAGTAACGCTTCTCCGCGCGAAGCTGCATCGCATGATAGTTCGAGTTGGTCCACGATTCCAAACGCCGCACAGTGCCCAGCGCGAGCAGCGAATTCGGATTGCGTGAGTCGACATAGAACGGAACAGGACGCCGTGCCTGCACTGCGCCAAGGCCGGGATCCGGGTTGTTCCAATTCTGCACCGGCATATCGAGGTGCGAGCCCGCGCTGCCCACGTATGCAATCCCCGTGACGAAGTGCTGGCCGAAGCTGCGCTCAATCTCCGTGGTCCACTGCCAGATCTTGTTGTTCAAATACATCGAACGGTTGTCCCGGTCCGCCTGTGTCCAGCCGAGCATCACAATCGCCGCCGGACCCGCGCCAACCGGCGATCCCGCAAACGGATTCTGAATGGTCGCCGTAGGGTTGTTGCGGTCATTCTGAAAAACCGTCGAGCCTGAGAACGGTGGATTCAAGCCAAGGATGTTGAAGTTATTCGTCTGCTGCGGCGAATAGAAAAGGCCCGAGCCCATGCGGATCACCGTCCGGTCCCCCAACCGGTACACCATGCCCAGCCTCGGCATGAACTGCTTCCAGTTGATGTCGTACAGGGCGCCGCCCTCCAATGGATTCGGCACCAGCATCGGATACGTCACTCCGCCGACGGTCCGCACATCACGCCCCGCGAACGAGAGATTGCGGATACGTCCATTGGCATCCGTCACCGCGCCATACCAGTCCCATCGCACGCCATAGTTGATGGTCAGCCGCGGCGTCGCTTTCCAGTCATCCAGCCAGTACAGGCCCACCTTCTGCTGATGCATGTCATTCGTCGGCACACCTTCAGCCGAGTTCGCATTCAACGGCACGCCCAGCAGGAAAGCCGCGAAGGCATCCGGAATGCCCGTGATATCGGGGGAGAACGTGATCTGCCCTCGCGGCTGGTTCGATGCTTCGTTCACCACCGGACTGTTCCGCCACTGCCCGCCGAACTTGAAGTTGTGGCGCCCGCGGCTGATCGACACGGAATCCGCCACTTCCGAGGTCTCATTGGTGTTGAACGTGACGTTTCCCGATCCGATCCCTGCAAATGCAGTGATGTTGATGTTCGGCAAGCCTTCTTCGCGAGGCGTCAGCGTGCGATTGCCGTCGCCCGTCACTCGCATGTCCAGCCCAAGTTCGCGATGCGAGAAATCGGTGTTGGTCTGCAACGCGACCTGATTTGCACGGATGCGGTTGTAGCCCACTCGAAGATCATTCAGCATGCGGGGATTGATCACCCATGAATAACCGACGCCGATGTTCTGCGCGCGGAACTGAGTGGTGAATTGATTCACACGCAGCAGCGGCGAGTTCAGCCAGCGCGACGGCACGATCACGTAGCGCCCGAACAGACGGTGGTTGTCGCTCAACCGGTGATCCAGCCGCGTCAGGTATTGATCGGAGTCCAACTCCTGATCATTGGTTCCCGTCAGATTCAATACCGACCCCGCCGCACGCGCTTGCTCGTCGAAATTCGGCAACGGCATGAATCCACCGTCCGCAAACGGTGAGCCTTTCTTCGCAGTGAGAATGTTCTGCGAAACCGGATTCAGCAGGCTCCGCGGAATGATGTTGCCGGGAAGCGGCGTAGTGGAACCAACGGCGCGAATGGCGCGCGTCACGGCTGGATTGGCATCGCGCGGATACCAGCGGTTTCCTGCTTGGAGAATCTCGGAGAGATCCCCGTTGCGCATCGCCAATGTCGGCACCGTCGATCTTGACGGCGTTCCGCGGCGCTCCCGCCGGCCTTCGTAATTCACCAGGAAG
>JAEUQE010001119.1 GCA_016789785.1 Bryobacterales bacterium | reverse complement strand
TGCTTTTAAAGCCGGATGATTACTTAATGCGGCCATGGTAGAGTAGAAGCCGGGATACGAAATTCCGAACACACCCACTTTGCCATTGTTTCCCTGTATGTTTTTCACCAGCCAGTCGATGGTGTCGTAGGTGTCTGAGGATTCATCAATATCTGTATTTGTTTTTTTAGCCGGATTATAAGGCCGTACATCCATGAATACTCCTTCACTCATCCATCTTCCTCTAACATCCTGTGTTACAATAATGTAATTTTCTTTCAGATACTCCCGCATATGCCCGCGCTGAAAATTTTTCAGCTTATCGGCTCCATATGGCGCACAGGAATAGGGGGTTCTGGTGAGCAGGATCGGATGCTGCTCTGCATTGTTCCTCGGAATGTACAGGGAGGTAAAAAGCTTTACCCCGTCTCGCATGGGTATTAAAACTTCTTTTTTGGTGTAATTAGCTGCCAGCCAGGCCGAATCAAATTCCTGCACCATGGCGAATATGGGCAGCAGGAAACTCATCAGGAATATTTTTCTCATTGTATCAGTTTAT
>JAEUQE010001118.1:269-538 GCA_016789785.1 Bryobacterales bacterium | reverse complement strand
CGGCGCTACGCCCGGTACCAGGCGCTGGCGCAGTTCCACCAAAACCCGCTAGGATGAGCAAATACGATGCGATCCGTCAGGCCGCCCTGGAAGCCAACCTGCGCCTTCCCGAACTGAACCTGGTTCTCTTCACGTTCGGCAACGTGAGCGTCTGCGACCGCAAACTCCAGGCCTTCGCCATCAAACCCAGCGGCGTAGCCTATGCCGAACTGGATGCCGACATGATGGTGATCGTGGACTTCAACGGCCAGACCATCGAAGGCGAGCTA
>JAEUQE010001118.1:0-259 GCA_016789785.1 Bryobacterales bacterium | reverse complement strand
TTCATCGGATACCCTCACGCATGCGCTGCTCTACAAGACGTGGCCGGAGATCGGCGCCATCGTCCACACACACTCGACCTACGCCACGGCCTGGGCACAGGCTCAGCGCGACATCCCCATCCTCGGCACCACGCACGCCGACTACGTGGCGGGCCCCATTCCTTGTGCTCCGCCGATGTCGGCCGAGCAAGTGAAGGGCAACTACGAGCTGGAAACCGGTCACCAGATCATCAAGTGCTTTACCGACCGCAAGCTCGAC
>JAEUQE010001117.1 GCA_016789785.1 Bryobacterales bacterium | reverse complement strand
ACCGACGAGCAACGCGCCAAAGAGACCTTCGCTTCCAAGAATCCTGACAGGTGGAATCCATACGGTGCCTTACCGCAGATGCGTCTCCTGACCTACCAGATGCCCGAGGAACTGGTGGCCATCGCGAGCGCCGGAGAATTCGACGAATTTGACCTGAATGCGTTCTTCGAGGCGTCGGGACAAGGCGACAAGTCACAGTTCAAGCACAAGAGCGACGTGCAGAAATGGCTGGACATCATTCGCGGGGGCTACGCGCCCAAGTCCATCGAGCATCTGAAAACGGGCTCACGGCCGCCGTTCCCTTATTCAGATGTCCGCCTCCTACCGTATCTTCAACACTCGTTCTGGTTCTTGCCAAGCGTGGCCGCGTGCCATGCAATGGCCACCTTGCTAGCGGAACGGCAGAATGTGTTCTGGCACGACTACTCGGTGGTCGTGGCAGCGGGGGCGACGGCGGGTATCGGGCTCGACGCGTTGCCGCCAGTGCGGGCGGCGATCGGAAGTGGGTTCGATACCAAGACTATTACGCTCTCGTGCGG
>JAEUQE010001116.1 GCA_016789785.1 Bryobacterales bacterium | reverse complement strand
AGGTGCAACCCGACCTGGTGTTGTTGGACAGCCGGTTGCCCGACCGGTCCGGCGTGGAGGCCTGCCGCCTGATGGTCGCCCGCGAGCCTGCGCGGCGAGTGCTCCTCCTCGGTATTCAGGATGACCCGGCCGTCGTCCAGGAGGCGATTGTCGCAGGGGCGCAGGGATACCTGCTCAAGGATGCCCCGGTGGACATGTGGCTGGATGCGATTCGCAGAGTAGCGAGTGGTCATTCGTTTCTCCCGCCCCAGTTGATCGGCAGGGTGCTCAAGGAAGTGCAGGACATGGCGAACGGCTTCTCATCGAGGTCTTTAGCCGCCCTTTCGCCCCAGGAATACCGGTTGTTGCCCCTGGTGGCTGAAGGCAAGACGAACAAGGAAATCGCCTCCGCCCTCGCCCTCTCCGATAAAACCGTGAAAAACTACCTGGCTAATATTTTCTCCAAACTGGGGATCACCAGACGGACGCAGGCGGCGACGCTCTATGCCAGGGCTCTGCCGGGTCGGTCCATCCCGTCAGGCCACTGTGTATGACGGCAAG
>JAEUQE010001115.1 GCA_016789785.1 Bryobacterales bacterium | reverse complement strand
CGACCCAACTCGCGCGCCGCCGCTGCACGTAGGTTCGTTCGAGATTCTCCCGGGTGAAGGGCTGGCCGTCTCGCAACAACTCCAGCACTGCCTCGCCCAGTTGAACACCGCTCAGCCACGCCTCGTCGACACCCGACCCGGTCAACACGTTCGTCGTCCCGCTTCCCTCACCGACCCGCGCGTAGCCGTCACCGACCAGGTGTGGCTCCCCGCGTCGTCCGGACTCACCGAGCGTCTTCGCCCCCCACGAGCGCAGTCGACCGCCCTTCAGGTGCCGCCACAGATACGGGTGCTGCATCCAATGCTGCAGATACCGGTAGGCGGTTCGCACCGGCGAGTCGAACCACGACGGAACAAAGATCCCGAGCGAGGCCACGCGATCGGGATGGACGTACAGGAAGCCGAAGATCTCGGGTTCCGGAAAGCCAAGGGTGTGAATCACCGTCCCCGGTTCGAGGGTCGTGTCGTCCGGCAATTCCACGACGAACTTCATGCCCACGGCCCAGTCGCGGTTGTGGTGCTTCGGTGGCAGTCCGAACG
>JAEUQE010001114.1 GCA_016789785.1 Bryobacterales bacterium | reverse complement strand
CAAAGCCTCCCGTGTGCATCATGATGACGGCATATGGCAGCGTAGATACCGCTGTCGAAGCGATGCGACGAGGAGCGTATCACTTTGTCACCAAGCCGTTGAATCTTGATGAGGTGGAACTGCTGATCAAGCGGGCGCTGCGCAGCCGCAAGCTGGAGACGGAAAACGTCGCGCTCAAGAAACAAGTCGAGCGCAAATACTCGGTGCAGGGCATCCTCGGGCAGGCCGAGGTGATGAAACCCATCCTGGAGACCATCGAACAGGTATCCCCCACACGTGCCACAGTGTTGATTGAAGGCGAGAGCGGCACGGGCAAGGAACTGGTCGCACGCGCGATTCACAACCTCAGCGGTCGTCCGCCCACAAAGCTGGTCGTGGTTCACTGCGCGGCACTTTCGCCGCAGTTACTGGAGAGCGAGTTGTTCGGCGCGGTGCGCGGGGCGTACACGGGCGCGGACCGCGACCGCACGGGCGTGTTCGAAGCGGCGAACCACGGGACGGTGTTTCTCGATGAGATCGGCGAGGTGGACCTGGGCTTCCA
>JAEUQE010001113.1 GCA_016789785.1 Bryobacterales bacterium | reverse complement strand
GCAATACACGTGCTTGCCTGACTGCAGCGCCGCCATCGCCATCTCCGCATGCAGATGCGGAGGCGTCGCCACAAACACCGCGTCGATATCCTTCCGCTCAATAATCTTCCGCCAGTCCGTATACGTCCGCGGATTGTGCTTCCCCGCCGCTGTCGCCGCTTTGTCCAGCCGGTCCGGCTTGATGTCGCACAGCGCCGCCACCTTCGCATTCGCCTGCTCCAGCACTCCGCTCAGCAAGTACGCGCCGCGGTTCCCCGTCCCGATCACCGCCGTCGCCACCGGAGCCCCGCCCTGCGCCATCAGCGCCGCGCCCGTCGAGCTCATCAAAAACGTTCTGCGATGTAAATTCATAAAGCCCTTTCCTGATGCATTAGTCCGCGCACGACCGTCTCCACATACTCCCGAGCCCGCCGCGCCAATCCATCCACCTGCTCCGCCGACGCCGGCCTTGGAACAAGCGGCTCGAAAATGTTTTCGCATGCCAGCGGCATGTCCAGCCCTGTCCGCAACACCGGCCGCAGCAATTTGTAATGGTCGATCT
>JAEUQE010001112.1:254-542 GCA_016789785.1 Bryobacterales bacterium | reverse complement strand
GGATGTGCCCGTGATGGTGGACTTCGGCTACTTTCTGCCGGACCGCCCGTATGAGACGATGATCACCGACAAGCTGAGGCCCGGCGACATCAGCACGCACTTCTTCCGCTGGCCCGCGCCGCTGCTCGATGCCAACGGCAAGGTGCGCCAGTATCTGCTCGATGCCCGGCGGCGCGGCGTGAAGTTCGACGTGGGCCACGGCGGCGGAAGCTTCCACTTCCGGCTCGCCGAGCCCATGATGCAACAGCAGTTCTGGCCCGATTCCATCTCGACCGATATTCACCTGAA
>JAEUQE010001112.1:0-244 GCA_016789785.1 Bryobacterales bacterium | reverse complement strand
CATGGCCATGGGCCTGCCTCTCGGTGAGGCGATCAAACGCTCCACGATCAACCCGGCGCTGGAAATCAACCGGCCGGACTTGGGACATCTCACGGTGGGCTCGGAAGCCGACATCGCCCTGCTGCGCTTGGACAAGGGCCGCTACAACTTCGCCGATTGCGTAGGCGGGACCATTCCCGGTACTGAGCGTCTCGCCTGCGAATTGACCATTCGCGGCGGCAAGGTGGTGTACGACCTCAACGCA
>JAEUQE010001111.1 GCA_016789785.1 Bryobacterales bacterium | reverse complement strand
TGCGCACATTCAAAAGATGCGGGAGTTGGGGTATACGGCCGGGTGCACGGCAACGACGTATTGTCCGAATGACAGCGTGACACGCGGGCAGATGGCAGCGTTCATCGTGCGGACAAAGCTGCAGAGACGGTTCGATCAGACGATCACGTTTCCGACGATCCCCTATTTCACGGATGTGCCGGCGACGGACGGGTTCTTTGGGTATATCCAGAAGATGAAGGAGCTAGGGGTGACCAGCGGTTGCACAGAGACGACGTTCTGCCAGTGGGACACGAATACGCGGGGGCAGATGGCGGTGTTTGTGGTGCGGGCGTTGCTGACGCAGTGAAGACGTGTCGTTGTCTTGAGGTTGGACTCCGCGTGTCACCGCACGCCGCGGTAAAGCTTAAGGTTGGTGGTGGCGGAGCCGATGCAGGCAATGTCCAGGCGCTTGTCGCCGTCGAAATCGGCGACGGCGCATCCGGCGGCGGCGATATTGCCTTTGTCGATGGGGGTGCGGGTCCACTGTTCGCCCTTGCGGCCGGCCTGATAGAAGTAGACGC
>JAEUQE010001110.1 GCA_016789785.1 Bryobacterales bacterium | reverse complement strand
CGCGACACCGATCCTGCCGGTGAACTGGCGCGGCGACGGGCAGGAGTTCGCCATGCTCTCGGCCAACATTCGGGAAGGCGGCCTGATCGACGGACAGTTCCGCCGCGTGGTTATGTTCCCGGATGACGGGCACCCGGACCTGGCTTACAACGTGATGAACCTGACGGGAGACGAGCGTGACGAGATCGTGGTCTGGGACACAAAACAGGTCTGGATCTACACGCAGGACCGGCCGTTCACCGGTTCGAAGATCTACGCGCCTGTGAGGAACCCCGACTTCAACGAATCGAATTACCGGACGACGGTTTCGATGCCGGGCTGGAGGCAGGCTGGGGCGCGGTAGTTCAGGCGTCTTTGGCTTGGAGCGCCCTCCGCGCCGGCCCGGACACATCCCCCAATGGCGGCGAAGAAGCTGAGCGAAGTGCAAGGCTGGAAGGCGAGTTTCTCAATTGCGATTGGTGGGAGTGGCAGGGGGCAGGTCACAGGGTGCTCGTCAACGGTGTTCGCCAGAGGGCGTTCGGGAAAACGCTATCTGGAGGTCG
>JAEUQE010000110.1 GCA_016789785.1 Bryobacterales bacterium | reverse complement strand
CCGGATGGATTTCCGCTGGCCTACGAAGTGATGAATGGCAACACGTCGGACCGATCGACGCTGCGACTGTTTCTGAAACAGATCGAGGACACCTACGGCAAAGCGCGGCGAGTGTGGGTGATGGATCGAGGGATACCGAGCGAGGCCATCCTGAAGGAGATGCGCGAGCCCGAGCGGGAGACCTTCTACTTGGTGGGCACGCCCAAAGGGCGAATCAACCAGCATGAGAAGAAGTGGCTGGATCTGCCTTGGCAGAAGGTGCGCGACTCGGTCGAGGTGAAGTTATACGAGCATGAAGGCGAGCTGTATGTGTTGGCCAAGAGCCGGGGCAGGCAGGCGAAAGAGATCGCCATCCGGAGAAAGCGTCTGGCGCGTTTATTGCGCAAGCTGAGGGCCATGCGCAGGAGCCTTCCCAAGCGTGATCAACTGCTGCTGCGGATCGGCGCGGCCAAGAAGGAAGCCGGCCGCTCATTCGGCTTCGTGAAACTGCGGCTGCCGACCAAAGACGAGGAAGTCACACGCGAGACGTTCTCCTTCGTTGTAGACAAGACCAAGCTGAAGCGAGCCCAACAACGCGACGGACATTACTTGTTGCGCTCGAATCTGACGGGCGAAGACCCGGCTGTGTTGTGGACGCGTTATGTGCAACTGACACAGATCGAGTCGGTGTTCCGATCGCTGAAAAGCGAGCTCGGAATCAGACCGATCTATCATCAACTCGAACACCGCGCCGATGCGCATGTGCTGATCGCCTTCCTGGCTTACTGCTTACAGGTGACGTTGAAGAACCGGCTCATGATTCACGCACCGGGACTCACGCCAGCGGCCGTGCTGGAAAAGCTCGCCACGATTCAGATGGTCGAGGTTTGGATACCGATGGTGGACGGGCGGTGGTTGGTCATGCCGCGGCACACGCAACCGGAAAGTGACGTTCAAGCAGTACTCAATCAGCTCGGAATCAGCCTGCCATCGCAACCGCCACCCCGCATCAAAGCCGCCCAGACTGCGTCCGCGCTGCTTCCAACTCAGCCCGTTTTGTGGTGAAGACCTACGGGCCTTCCGAACGAACAATCAACGACTTATCCTGTGCAAAACTCACGAACTGCGAAAGTCAGGCCAGTATGCCCGGCTTCCGGACTGGTCTTTTCCGGAGCGGCGAGAAGTGTGCCGGCAAGCCGTTTCGGATCAGTGAGATACGCCTGGAACTGGTCTTTCGCGGTCTTCACCAGGAGTGTGCCCATAACCGCAATGAAATCAGCGCCTTGGCCCTTGAACTGGTCTTTCGCGACGTCCCAGGAAGTTGGTTCAGCGGTGGGGGCGTGCGGAGCGGTTCGGCGGCGGGATCCTGGTTGCGCTTTTCGATGCGATAGGCGGTGGCGTAGCTGGGGTTGCGAGCACGCCAACTGGCTTGTGTTTTCTCGCCGGGCTTTCTGGCAGTCTGGCTTGCCGCAGCTGTGCTGGCGGTCGCCGACTCGGTTATCCGGCTTGAACCACCGGCGGCAGATCCGGCATGGCCTCTTCCGGGCATCGGGCATGCCGGTACATCGTCAGCGCCTCCGGTGGGTCAGTTTTGCTGAACGGGTGGGTCGTTTTCCGCGAGCGCCGAAGGCTCGGGACCTTCACCTCAATGGCCGCAACTCGATGCGCTCCGCCACCGCCTGCTCCACCGCCTTCCTGGAATACAACATGGGATGATACCCGCCCTTTGCCCATTCATCCAGCAGATCACTGTAATGCCGGCTCTCCGGATCTCCCGATTCCCCGGGCACATTCGTCATTACGCTACGGTCCCAATCCCCGACGTCGATGATCTGCCGGTACGACGCGCCGTGGTTTTGCCGGTAATTCGGGCCACTCGTATTGTTCACGGTGTTCGCATCCCCTGGCCGTGAAATCGGCCCCCGATTGAGTTTCGCCGCGATTTCCTTCGATGCCTTCAGCGGATGCGCGAAATGCACATAATGCAGCCGGCCCCACTGCCACCGGCTTTGGTCCGTTCCCATCCGGTCCTCGATCTCGCTCACCGCCGACGCCAGGGCCTTCCAAAGCGGGCTCGCGTCACGGCCCAACTTCTCCAACTCGCGCATCGTCACGCCCAACTCCATCCTGCGATGTAGTGGCGAGTTGAGAAGGAACTGCGGCAGATGATTGACCCAGACTTCGTAAATCGCCGGTTCGACCGCGTCCGCCCGCATACGGCAATCCCACCTCAGCATCCGGTCATACACGGCGCGATGCGGGTTGCCCGCCGGCGGCGAGTGCCTCTGCAGGATCCGCTGAAATTGCCGCGCCGCCATGGAAGTAATATCCTGCTGCATCGCCTGGAAATCCGCCACCGATAGCTTGCGATCCCCACTCAGCATCTCCGCCAGCCGTTGATAACGATACGGCAGAGCCCATTCGTAGCCAATCGGGTGCGGATACTTCGGAGGAAGGATGTTGTGATTCGCGGTCGCGATCCAGTGCCGCGGAGGATTGAACTCCTTGGGCAGTTGATCGACATTCAGATACCCCGACCATTCGTACTCTCCTTGATCACCAGGCACCGGAAACAACCCGTTCCAGTTCTTCCGTATCGGCATCGAACCCGAGGCCACCCATCCGATGTTGCCTGCGCGATCCGCATAAACGAGATTCTCCGACGGCACACGGTAGCGGGAGATCGCTTTCAGAAACTCCGGCCAGTTCTTTGCACGAGCCAGCGAGAGCGCGGCAAGATAGCCGGCGCCCCCCGGTTCCCCGCCCACCCACTTCAGCGCATAGGCCCGGTTCGCCGCCCGATCCTCGAAAATCACCGGTCCATGGACCGTGTATCGCAGTTCCACCTGCTCCGGCGCGCGGCCCTTGACGGCGATCGGCTCGCGTTCCAGTTCCATTTTGCGCCAGCCGTTCCGGTGCCAGTACTCGTTCGGATTCGAGGGATTTGTCCGCTCCACGTAAAGATCCTGCTGATCCATGTTGACGATCGTGAATCCGAACGCGACCTCTTCGTTGTGTCCCAGCGCAATTCCTGGCAGAGCCGGTTCGCCCGCACCAAAGGCGTCCCACCCAGGTCCCACCAGATGCACCGTCTTCCGCAACGACGGAATCGAAATCGGCCGGTGAGGATCATTCGCAAGTAAAGGCTTGCCCGTCGTGGTTCGAGTGCCATCCACCACCCAGTTGTTGCTCCCCTGCTCCACGCCCACCTGGGCCGGAGCGACGGCTTGGTTGTAGTCGCGAATGATCTGCGGCTGAATCAGCTTCAGATCGAGGCCCGCGGGAATCTGGAGCGGGATCAGAGGATCCGGCGGCCGCACGCGGTTCACAAGGTCCACGCCAAAATCCCTTACGTCGATCGCGCGCTCAATCTCCCGCGTCAGGTTGCGAGTCATCAGCAACCCCGCGATCCGGGCCACGCAGTCCTCCGGTCTCCACAGGCCAGGCATGTATCCGGCGACGCGGAATTCGAGCGGAGGTTTCTTCGGGTCCAGAGTGCGGATGTAGGCGTTGATGCCTGCGACGAATGACGTCACAATCGCTTTGGTATCGGGTGCGTAAGCCGTCCACTCCTTTTCCCAGTCGCCCCGATACCGCACGAGCCGCGCGATACGGTCTCGTGGGAGCGCCTGCGGTCCCACCACTTCGGCCAGATGGCCGGAGTTGGCCCTGCGCCACAGATCAATCTGAAAGAGCCGGTCCCGGGCGGTGATGTAGCCTTGCGCGAAGAACAGGTCCTCGGAGGTCTTCGCGTAGATGTGCGGGATTCCCCACTTGTCACGGAGAATCTCGACGGGCTGCTTCAATCCAGCAACACTCACCGTTTGCGCGGAAGCCGTGGCTGCCAGCAGAGACAACACAATCCAGAGCATGATGCGCAATTGTATTGCAACGGCGCCCCGCCTGTATGGCGGTTCTCACTGCGATGGGCGTTTCATCGAGAACAGCGACACGCCCGACGAGAGCGAGAACAGATCGGAGAGGCTCTTTTTGCCCTCTTGCGCCGGCGCAGGCTTTCGATCCACGATCTGCTGAGCCAGTTGAGAGAACTGTCTTCCCAACTCGGAGGCCGGGTCGACGGCCTTGCCCGCAGTCATTGCGCGGTGCACCCCCTGGTAGTCATTGGCAAAGCTCATCGCCACACGACGGTCCAGAAGCTCCTCCACCTGAGCGGAGTTGACTACGGACTTCCGCTGGCAGCGGTTCAGGAGGATGGACACCTTATCCGCAAGGTCGATGGACCGCAGATACTGGATTTTCTCTCGCGCCAGATGCAGTGATGGGATCTCCGGAGTCACGACCAGGAAGATCTTTTTCGATTCCTGCATCGCCTCCAGTGAGAACTTTTCCAGATTGCCCGAGAGATCGACGAAGACGGCTTTGTAGTTGCGGCGCGCGAAATCAATGATGTGTCTCAGGTGCGAGGGCTCGACCCGCAGATCCGGGTTGAGGCGCCCGGAGTGCATCACGTCCAGGTTTCCGGTCGGCGTCACGAGTTGAGGCCAGATCGCCTCATCCAGTTGGAACGAACGCTCCGCCGCATCCAGAATCGAATAAGTGTTGTCGATCTGCAACAGGAACCGGATCATTCCGGAGTTGAGATCGCAGTCCATCAGCAAGGACTTCTGCTCCGGGATCCGCGCCGCGGCCATCGCCGTGTTTGCGGCGATGGTGGTGGTGCCCACACCTGGTTTTGACGGCAGGAACGTGAACAGAAGATCGGTTGACTCGAGCCGGATCGGCCGCCGCTCCAACGTCTCCTTCACTCGCACCAGCGAGTCATACACCGTCTGCCGCTGGAAGGGCATCGAGATGTACTCCCGTACTCCGCTGCGCATCACTTCGAGCAGCGACTGCGGGTCCACTGTCCGCCCAATCGCGATCACTTGCACACCCGGAAGCTGCTCCTCGGCGGTCTGCACCACCTCGAGCGCCCGGCTGAGCGACTCGATGCTCAAAAATAGAATCTGCGGCGCACTTGACCTGAGCATCCGCGTCAATTCGTGCGCGTTCGGATACCGAGGAAGAGTTCGCACAAGCGCGACGACTCCCAAATCTGTCAGAAGCTGCTCTAGCTTCTCCGACAGTTCCTCGTCCGGGCAGATGACCGCTCCCTTCAGCATCACCATACCTATCGTCCAACTTAGAGGATTTCCTGAGACCAAACAATCCAAGGGCGCCACTAAGTGGTCGGGGAAAAGGCCTTATTCTCTGGAACTCTAGGGGGTATGTACTACGGCCCCACTTTCCTTGCCCTCTTTCCTCCGGCCCTGCGATACACTTCCCCTATGCCGAAGCCATCGCCCGCCATCAATGTCATCTGCCCCTGCTGCGAGGCAGCCCTCCGCGTCGACCCCGCCACCGGCACGGTCTTCTCCCACAAAGAAAAGGAAAAGCCCAAAACCTTCGAAGACTTCCAATCCGCGGTTAAGAGTTTCCAAGGCGAGGCCGAACGGCGCGAGGCTGCCTTCCAGAAATCCCTTACCGAGCACAAGAGTCAGAAGGAGACCCTCGCCAAGAAGTTTGACGAACTCTTCAAGCAGGCCAACGAAGACCCTTCCGCCCCTCCGCCCAAGCGTCCTTTCGATTTCGACTAGCGAAAGCTGGTCTGTCCCGGATGCGCTTCCCCGCCCCCGGGCCAGCAGAAAGCCCGGCATGGCGGGGCAGCCTCCCGGTGTATCTGGAGAACGGCCACCGGCTCGATGCAAGCTGGACGCAGACCGCACACGACGCGGGCATCCGCACCTCAGGGGACTGGGGAAGGTGGGGCGGGTGAGTGCCGGCGGCTATTCCGTTTTCTTCCGCTTGATCTCTTCCATGACGCTTGCGACCAGGTCCTTGGCTCCGGTGAGAGCGTGCTGAATGAGTTGAATGTCCATTGCGGGCTTCCCAGCCTGGCGGGCGCTCTGGCAATAGACGCCGTGCTGTCCGACCAGCACCAGAGCATCCGTGAGAAGATCGAGCGTCACCGCCAGCCGGCCACGTTCGAGCCCCATTTGGAATTCGAAGCGATCCAGCTCGTCGCGCTTTTCCTGAAAGACTTTCATGCGGAGGGTTTCACCTACTGTCTATTCTAGAATTGATGCGCATACCAAAGTGGCCGGTATCCGGAGAGCGGGAACAGGAACTGTTGCGAGACGTGCTGACCAGCAAACAGTGGGGCGGGTTCCATGACATTGTGGGACAGTTCGAGCAAAGTTTTGCCGCCTATCAGCACTGCACCCATGGAATCGCCGTAGCCAACGGCACGGTGGCGTTGGAGGTTGCCTTGGAGGCGGCCGGCATCGGGCACGGCGACGAAGTGATAGTGCCGGCGATTTCGTTCATCTCGACGGCAACCGCCGTTTCTCGCGTGGGCGCGGTTCCCGTGTTCGTCGATATCGAGCCCTATACGTTCAACATGGATCCGGGCTGCGCCGCCCGTGCCATCACGCCGCGAACCAAGGCAATCATCGCTGTGCATTTCGGCGGACCGCTGGCGGATATGGACCGGTTGGTGGATCTGGCGAGGTCGCACAAGCTGTTTCTGCTGGAGGATGCGGCGCACGCGCACGGCTCGGAGTGGAAGGGGCGCCGGGCCGGCAGTTTCGGCGACGCATCCACGTTTAGTTTCCAGAACGGCAAGGTACTCACCGCGGGCGAGGGTGGCATCGTGCTGACCTGCAACGATGAACTGGGTGCGAAGATCCGATCGCTTGCCAACCAGGGACGCCAACCAGGCGCCACGTTTTTTCACCACTTCGATCTCGGCACGAATCTGCGGCTTACGGCCTTTCAGGCAGCGGTGCTGATTGCCGGTCTGGAGCGACTGCCGGAGCAGATCGCAACGCGGACACGGAATGCGGAGTTCCTTCTAAAGGGGCTATCCGGGGTGGACGGGATCCACTGGCAGGAAGTGGACCCTCGAATCAACACGCACTCCTGGTATCTGATGCTAGGACGGATTGATCGCGAGCGGCTCGGGATGAGCCGCGACGAATTCCACAAGGGGCTGCAAGCCGCGGGCGTTCCCTGCACGCCGTTCTACCCGCACACGCTCTATCAGAATCCGCTCTATCAGAAGATGCCGTGCCGCGTGGAGCCCTGCCCGAACGCCGAGGCATCCATCCATGATGCGTTCTGGATTCCGCACTATGTTCTGCTTGGCGATGAGCCGTTGATGCGCGAGGTGGCTGATGCGGTAAAGCAGGGCGTCCGAAACCCTGTCGTCGAAAACCGGGGCATGGCCAGCCAGACGCTAGATTAGCCCTTCTTCTTACCCGCAGGCCGCGGGCTTTCGAAAATCGGCCGAATCAGTTGGCGGTTCCAGGTTTCGAATGCCTGCTGGAGATTGGCGGTGATCCTGGGCTCGGCGGCGGATCGATCGGTTTGTTCGCCCATATCCGTCGCCAGGTCGAATAGTTGCGGAACTGCTTCTCCCGCGGGTTTCGCGAGCTTGTACCGGCCCTCGCGCACGGCCCACGCCGCACCTCCTCCAGTGCGCCAGAACAACCGCTGGTGCGCCGGCTTGCGGTCACCGTTCTGAACTTGCTTCCGGAAGCTGCGCCCGTCGAGATTGGAGGGCAAGGCGAGCCCCGCGGAGTCAAGGGCCGTCGGCAACACATCGAGAGAAATCACCGGCACATCCGACACGTCGGGTTTCCATCGTCCCTGCCAACGCGCGACGAGCGGGACGCGAATGCCCCCTTCGTAGACGGAGCCCTTCGCGCTTCGCAGCGGCGTGTTTGTGGAGCCATTCACGCCCACCGGACCTCCATTGTCGCTGAGGAAGAAGAAGATGGTGTTGTCATCCAGCCCCGACTGTTTGACGGCCTCCATCACGCGCCCGATGCCGTCATCCATGGAACTCACCATGGCGGCGTACTTGCGGCGGCGTTCGTCAGCGATATTGCGAAAGCGCTGGAGATATGCGTCCGTCACCTGCTGCGGCGTATGCGGAGTGTTGTAGGCGAGGTACAGGAAGAACGGACGCTCGCGGTGGCGGGTGACGAACGCCGCAGCCTCGCGAGACAGGGCATCGGTGAGATACTCGCGCTCGGCCACGGAAGTGCGACTGCGATGGAGCGGGATGAGATACTCGCGAGGGTTCCCCTCCAGTTGTTGCTCGAAGTAGTCGTGACCACCACCAAGAAACCCGAAGGACTCCGTGAATCCGCGCTCCAGAGGATGGAACTTCGGGGCGGCGCCGAGATGCCACTTGCCGACGTGCCCCGTCACGTAGCCTGCCTGCTGAAACAGATGAGGCAACGCCTTCTCGGTGACGGGAAGCCCGGCCACTTCGTCCTTCGGATCGTAGACCGGATTGTTCTCGTGGCCGAACCGCTGCTGATAGCGTCCTGTCATCAGCCCCGCACGGGTCGGACTGCAGAACGGATGCGAGACATAGGCGTTCGTGAATCGGACGCCGGTTCGCGCCAGGGCATCCAGGTTCGGAGTCGGGATGTCGGTGGCGCCCTGAAAGCCGAGGTCGGAGTAGCCGAGATCATCGGCAAGAATCAGAATCACGTTTGGGCGTTTGCGTTGGGGAGGCTGCGCCCAGAGTGGAGCGCCCATCGCGGTGGTAAGAAACTGTCGGCGTCGCATTCGGGTTCCAGTGTACAGAACTACTGCCGGTCGTAGACGAGGATGTTCCGGAAGGCGCGTCCACCGGGATTTGAACCAGTGGCGATGATGGTCATGCGTTTGCTGTCTTTCGACACCGTACGGGTAGCGCGTACCGTGATTTCTCCCTTGAGGCGGAAGACCTGTTCGACCACGTGATCGTCAACGAGTTTGAGCGACACCGTGTTGTAGCGGGAACTGCCCTTCACGGGATACTCTTTCCCGTCATAGCCTGCGACGAACTCAGTGATACCCTTGTGGCCGTCGCGCGACACACTGGTGTGGAGGAAGCGAACCTTGCCTTCGCCGGCCGGCTGCCAAATTCGTGTCGATTCGCGGGGGGCGGGTGACGATTCGTAGGTGGATGCGGCAGCGTTGAATCTCCAGGTTCCGATACCGAGATCGGCGGCGGTTAGCGCCGTGGTAACGAACAGCATGGCGAGTGCGAAAAGAGGCAGTGCGCGCATTGCCGTAGTCTACATCCAATCCCGCTCAAGCCGCCCCACCTCCACCCGATAAGAAGCATGAGGTGGGGCTCTCCCACCTCGGGAGCTGCTCCACCTGGGGCGCGCCTCTATGAGAGCCAAGGACACTTCGCAGGCCGGGCTCATTCGGGAAGGGTATGTTCTCAATCATCGGAATCGTCATCGTCATCGGCGCAGTCATTGGAGGGTATCTCTATGAGCACGGGCAACTCGCCGTGTTGTGGCAGCCGGCTGAGGTGATTATCATCGGCGGCGCCGCGATCGGCAGTTTGCTGATCGCCAATCCGCTGCCAACCATCACGGCGATCTTCAAGGGACTGATTGGTGTTTTCAAAGGCAGTCACTGCAACAAGGCGTTTTACCTGGAGACGCTGAAGATGTTGAATGATGTGTTCGCTTACGCCCGAAAGAACAGTCTGGCGAAGCTCGAAGCGGATGTTGAGGAGCCCGACAAAAGCCAGGTGTTCTCGAAGTATCCAAAGTTTGTGAAGGATCATCATGCGGCACACTTCGTTTGCGATACCTTGCGCATGCTCATCACGGGCGGCATCGCCAATCACGATCTGAACGAGATGATGGAGCAGGACATTGACGTGCATCATCACCAGTCTGCGGAGCCGATTTCCGCGCTCACGACCGTTGCCGACTCGCTGCCAGGCTTGGGAATTGTTGCCGCGGTGCTGGGTGTGGTGATCACGATGGGCTCACTCGGCGGACCTCCGGAAGAGATCGGGCACAAGGTTGCCGCCGCGCTGGTGGGCACGTTCCTCGGGATTCTCCTATGCTACGGCTTCCTCGCCCCTCTGGCCTCTCAGATGACGAAGATCGCCGATGCCGAGGGCCAGTACTATCACGTGCTACGCACGGGCCTGATCGCTTTTGCGAAAGGCTGCCCGCCAATCATTGCAACGGAATTCGCACGGCGCATGGTGCCGCATCATGTTCGTCCATCGTTCAAAGAGATGGAGAAGGCGTGTAAGGGAGGTGGCTCTTAATGGCCGACCATGAAGAGCAGATCATCATTATCAAGAAGAAAAAGGGCGGCCATGGCGGACATCACGGTGGTGCGTGGAAGGTCGCTTACGCGGACTTCGTCACCGCAATGATGGCGCTGTTCATTGTGCTGTGGTTGCTCTCCAGTTCAGAAGAGGTGCAGAAGGCCGTCGGCGGCTACTTCCAGGACCCGACCGGAAGCGGAAAGTTGATGGGGTCCACCATGAGCGGTTCCGGCGAAGGGCTCACGCTGAAAGAAACCGACATGGAGCAACTCAAGGAAAAGATCGAGAAGGCCATGAACGAGCAGCCCGAGTTCAAGGCGCTCGGCAAGAACGTGCAGATCTTCGTCACCGCCGAGGGGTTGCGCATTGAATTACTTGAGAGCGACAAGGGAATGTTCTTCCAGAGCGGAAATGCGCTTCCGAGCGAGGTTGGCGCCAATCTGGTGGCCATGCTTGCCCAACAACTCGGCGAACTGCCCAATCACGTGTTCCTCGAAGGGCATACCGACGCGAAACCGTTCTCCTCGGAAAACGGCTATTCGAACTGGGAACTATCCACGGATCGTGCCAACTCCGCACGCCGCATCATGATGGACAACGGTCTGCGCAGCGATCAGGTCACTCAGGTTCGTGGCTATGCCGATCAGCGCTTGAAGGACCCCAAGGATCCAAACAATCCCTTCAATCGCAGAATCTCGGTGATTGTGGCCTACCAGCAGCCACCCGCTGGCGAAGCACCTGCCGGTAAACCGTCTGCCGGTAAACCGTCTGCCAGTAAACCGTCTGCCGGTGAAGGCGTCCACGGAGGCAAAGAAGCCGCGGGGCAGGCAGCCAAAGATGGCAAGTCCGACGCGGGCAGCGCCGGCCCGCATGGCGCCAAACCCAACGCCGGCCCTGGGCACGGGGGACAGTCGGTCCCCGGCGGCCAGGCGGGCCAGGGGGGCCACTGACCTCGCGTCAGCGAAGTTGCAGCCCACCGTCGACCGCCAGAATCTGGCCCGTCACGAAGTTCGTCGCTTTCAGGAAATACACCACCGCGTTGGCGATCTCCTCCCCTTCGCCAGCGCGTTGCGCAGGAGTTGCCGCGATCATCCGGTCGATCCGCTCATCGGTCTTGCCGAAAGGGAACACGCCTGGCGCAACAGAGTTCACCGTGATATCGGGAGCCAGCGCCTTGGCCAGCGCCTTCGTCATGTGAATCACTCCGGCCTTCGAAGCGCAATAGTGCGCATGCTCAGCCCATGGCCGGATGCCCCCGAGCGAGCTGATGTTCACAATGCGCCCGCCGCCATTCTTCCGCATCAGCTTACCGCCCTGCTGGCAACAGAAAAACACCGCCTTGAGATTCACTCGATGGATGAAGTCCCAGTCGGCCTCCGTCACATCGAAAGGATGGAATCGCGTGAAGCGTGCTGCGTTGTTGATCAACCCGTCGAGACGCCCAAAATTCGATTCCACCTCCGCGAACATACTCACAATCTCCGGCACCTTTTCGAGGTCAGCCCGAAACAGTCCGGCGGCATTCGACTCCGCCGCGGTCTGCTCGGCTTCCTTCCGCGACGTGCTGTAGTGGATCAACACTCGCGCGCCTTCCTGCCCCAGCCGGAGTGCGATGCTGCGGCCCATGCGCTTGGCCGCGCCCGTCACCAGAATCACCTTCCCTGCCAGATCAGACGGTTGGTTCATGTACTTCCACCTCCTCGGGATCAACGCCCTCCACTGCGGGCTCTGGCAGGCGGCCTGTCATGTTGAGAAAAAGCCAGTAGAACGCGGTGAGCGAACTCACCACTCCTGAGACCGCACCAATCGTTCGGACATCGTAGTGACGGCTCGCGATGCCCGCCGCCAGCATGGAGAGCATCATGACGCCCCACGTCACCGTTTCCAGTGTCGAAAACACGCGCCCGCGATACTGATCGGAAACGTGCCGCAACAGTTGCGAGAAGTTGAGCACACTGCTCACCGCCACCGCGCCACGCGAAATCGCCATGAAGACCAGGGCCAGCGTGAACTCCTTCATCTGGCTGAAGACCACGTAAGTACTGCCGTGAATGAGATAGCAGATCACCACCGTGCGCTTGTAGCCATCGAAGCTCAGTCGCGGCCCCAGCCGGTGCGCAATGAAGCCGCCCACCAAGAGGCCCGCGCCCGCGCATCCCCACAGAATCCCGATCCCAGCGGCACCACGATGAAACACGTTCTCTCCGAACAAACTGAAGAGGATCTGCGCCGCGCCTCCGCCCGACGCCCAGCCGAAGTTAATCACCGCGATGCCCAGCATCAGCGGATGCGCTTTCATGTAGCGCAATCCCTCCGCGTACTCGTGCCATGGGCGCACGACATCGTTCTCCGTGAGTGCCTTTCGCGCGGCGCGGAAAGTCCCACCCGGCAGACGCAGCAGCGAAATCGCCCACGCCGAGAAGAGAAACGACATCGCGTTCAGAAAGAAGGCCCACTCATAGCCGAAATGCGCAACGCTGAGCCCTCCGGTCATGGTGCCAATGGTCAACGTGGTCCACTGCGTGGTTTGCGTCAGCGAATTCGCCGTGTGCAGTTGTTCCTTGGTTGTGATGTTCGGCAGGATCGATGCACGGCCGCTGGTGAAGAAAGGCGAGGCCACCATGAGCAGTGCGCTAAACAGATACAGGAGCGTGCTGCTAGGCTGATACAGCGTGTAGATGAAGCCAACGGCCACCACCGCGCGCACCAGATCGCTGACGATCATGATTCGCTTGCGATCCCAACGGTCGAGCAGCACACCGGCCAGCGGACCCGCTAGAATCGCCGGAATCGCGCGCGCCAAAAGCACGCCGGTCACCACCATGCCCGAATCGGCGTATTTCACCGCAAGGCTGAACACCGCGATGTTGTTGAAGTGGTCGCCGACCTCGCTGACCACTTGCCCCATCCACGTGTAGCGGTAGTTGCGATTCTCGCGGAGCAGTTGCAGGAAACCTGCCATCAGTGTTGCTCCGGAAGTGAATCAGTACGAGCCACTCAACTCAAAGTCTCCTCGCGCACGGTGATCCGCGAGAGATGCTCGTGGTCGAGCGGATAGCCGAAACCGGGCTCATCGCGGATCACGATGGTTCCCTGTGGCGTCACCTCAACGGGTGGCCGAATGATGTCCTGCTTCCAATAGCGCTCGCTTG
This sequence comes from Bryobacterales bacterium, assembly GCA_016789785.1. The sequence goes on along the minus strand of JAEUQE010000110.1, from coordinate 14,493 downwards.
CCGAAACGTCGCCGGGCAGCACGAAATTCGGCAGCGTCGCCAGAGCCACGTTGTGCGCGCGTCCGATGCCCGCTTCCAGCATGCCGCCGCACCACACCGGAATGCCGTTGGCCTGCGCAACGTCGTGCACGCGCTTGGCCTCCGCGAATCCGCCCACACGTCCGAGTTTGATGTTGATGATGCGGCAGGCCTTCATGCGAATCGCCTGCTCCGCCTGATGGGCCGATCGGATGCACTCATCCAGACAAATCGGAGTCTGCAAAGCGGCCTGCAGCGGCACGTGGTCAATGATCTCGTCGTGGGCGAGCGGCTGCTCGATCATCATCAGATAGAACTCATCCAACTGGCGCAGATGATCAATGTCCTTCAGCGTGTACGCACTGTTCGCATCGGCCATCAACTTGATCGACGGGAAGCGCTTGCGCACTTCGCGGATCACATCCACATCCCAGCCCGGCTTGATCTTCATCTTGATGCGTTGATAGCCGGCACTCAACTCGGTGTCGATCTTCTGGAGCAGTTGGTCCACGCTGTCCTGGATGCCGATGGAGACGCCGCAGGGGATTTCGCGCCTAGCACCGCCACCGATCTGCTTCCACAGAGGCACACCCGCGATTCGTGCTTCGAGATCCCAAACAGCAACCTCAAGGCCGCCGCGCGCCATGTTGTGCCCGCGAATGTGCGCCGTTCGCGCGTTCACATCGGAGGCGGAACCGAGTTCGTGATTCAGCACTCGAGGCGCCGCGTAGTCGCGGAGAATCATCCACGCGGACTCGGTCCACTCTTCGTTGTAGAAGGGGTTCTCGCCGCATGTCACTTCACCCCAACCCGAGACGCCGCCCGCGCGCACCTCCACCAGCACCATCTTGCGGCCGTATGTGCGTCCGAAACTGGTCTCGAAGAAGTGCACCAGCGGCATTTCGATCTGGCGCAGTACGATCTGTTCAATTCTTATTGCCATGGTCCAAGTAAGTAAGTGCCCGCTTCCGGAGTTCGATCCATGCCAACCACCGCGAGTCCTTGACGAAAGTGCTCCAGGAACTGATTGCTCACCGATTCCTGAATCGCGCGTGCCTGTGCCGGATCGGTCTGGCGCAGTTCGGCGATATTCGCCGGCACCGCGATGCGCGCCGTCGCCTGGTCGCGATCGGGATTGCGCCCGGCGAGCACGGCATGAACGCGGGGATGATCGATCCACCACTCGGCGATACACCGGTCGGTCGGCAAGCCGCCGTGCAGATGGCTCGACGTGGTGCCGTATTGATTGAGCACGTAGCGCCGCACCACCGCGCCCAGTTTTTCCAGATTGAAGTAGGCATTGCGCAGTTCCAGCGGATCGAAGGTCCACTCCACCAGCTTGATCCCGCGGGCCAGCGCATCCTCGCGCTGTTTCAACTTCATCATCCGCCCAATGCCCTTGTCGCGATACTCGGGCAGCGCGCCAAGCATATGGCTGTGGAGATACTGAGTGTCTTTCTTGAGGCCGGGAATCGCGATGAGGAAGGCGATCATGCGGTCGCCGTCATAGGCGCCGAACGTTTGGCCGCCGATCTTGTTCGCGACTACGAACAGACGCCGCGGCAGCAACTCGATATCAGCGAATCCCCAGATCTCCTTTTGGAGCTTGACCGCTTCTTCAAACTCCGCAATCGTTGTGAGCGCCCGGGCTTCTATTGCTGTGCTTTGGCCTGCTGCCACAGCGCCTCCATTTCTTCGAGTGTTGCTTCGGCGAACGGCTTGCCTTGCGCCTGCAATCCCTGCTCTACGTGCGCGAACCGCTTGCGGAACTTCGCGTTGGTCCTGCGCAGCGCCTGCTCTGGGTCGATCTTGAGAAAACGCGCCAGATTCACAATCGTGAAGAGCAGATCGCCGATCTCGCCTTCCACTTCCTCGGCGCTGCCTTCCGCGCGCGCCTGCTCCAACTCGGCAACTTCCTCGCGGATCTTATCGGCCACCTGCCCGATGTCAGGCCAGTCAAAGCCTGCCGATGCCGCTTTCGAGCTGATCTGCTGCGCCTCCACAAGCGCGGGCGTGTGGCGTGGAATGCGGTCGAGCATGCCCTTCGGCGCCTCACCGCGTTCCTTCTTTTCCTGCTCTTTGATCTGATCCCAGCGCACTTTCACCTGATCGGGAGTCTTCGCGTCGCCGTCGCCGAAGACGTGCGGATGACGCCGGATGAGCTTGCGGTTGATCGCGTCGAGCGCGTCCGCAATGCGGAAGTGTTGGGCCTCGGCGGCCATCTGAGCAAAGAAGACCGGCTGCAGCATCAGGTCGCCGAGTTCCTCGGCAAGGGCGGGCCAGTCGCGGTTGTCGATCGCTTCCATCACCTCATAGGTTTCTTCGAGCAGGTAGGGCTTGATCGTGTCGAAGGTCTGCTCGCGATCCCACGGGCAGCCATCGGGTGCGCGCAGTTTCGCCATGATTTCAACAAGCTGCTGAAACCGTTCGCCTGCGGATGAAGATGGATCGGACATGTTGCGAAAACGCCGTGAACTCGTGGTTTGGCGGGGTTATTTCTTAGGTTATCACAGGGCCCCGGCGTTGCCAGTTGAGGAACGCGGCGAGGCCGGCGGAGCCGCCGTCAGCGCGCTGCATTAAGGCGACGTTAAGCAGGGAACCGGGGATGCCCCGATCCGGGTATTCTGAAGTAGAGACCTGGGTAGCCCTATGAGCAATCGAAGTGTGCGCGCGATTCTGAGTCTGACGCTGCTTGCCTTTCCCGTGCTTGCGCAGGATTTCAGCGAGATCCTGGCTGGCGCCAGCAGGCAGAAACAACGCAACGCGAAGGTCACAGATCTGCGGTTCCGATGCGTGCCGCAGGACTGCCGGGTGCGTCCGCTCGAAACCCTGATCGTCCAGGTGATGGTGGACGGCGAAATCGCCGCAAGCAGTGGTGAGCCCCGCAAAGGGCGCCTGCGACGGGCTCCAGGTCCGATGAAGGTTGTGGAGAGTGGCGGTGGCTGGGTGTCGAAGCCGTTCAAGTTTCAGGGTGACGACCCCGGTGGTTTCGCGGATTCCGGTGGCGGTACTTTCTCACAGATCTTTTCGAAGGTGGCGGGCGATTTCATTGTGCAGGATTCGTTTCTATACTCGGCGCCCGCAACGCCCGGAGTTTATACGTTGGAGAACGATTCCGAGGGTGTCAAAAAGCAACTCAAAGTGACCGTGGCCGCCGATGCCCCCACCCAAGTGAAACCGGAAGAGTACAACTTCGGTCCGGAGAACCGGGAGGGCGAACCGTTCCGCAAGCTGGCCGAGTACTGGTCGCCGGTGCTGGCGCAGGAAACCTGGTGGCAACCCAAATCCGATATCCCGACGCGATTTGACTTCGATGGTGACCTGATCGGCGATAACAATTGGGACAACATGGAGAAGGGCTCGTCCCAGGCGTACGTGTACTATGCGGTGATCGAGACTTCCACGCATTGGTTCCTGATTTACAATGCATTTCACGCGCGCGATTACTCCGATAAGTGCGTCGCCGGAAGCTGCCACGAGAATGACAACGAGGGCCTGATTCTCACGGTGCACCGCGATGGATCGGAATTCGGGCGCTTACTCGCCATGGAGACCCTGGCGCACAACAACGTTTATTCGTATGTGAATGACGGCGCGATTCGTCCTGGCGCACACAATATTGATGGGCGGATTGAGTTCATTGACAACACGCATCCGGTGGTTTTCGTGGAGTCCGGTGGGCACGGAATCTACGGCTCGTCGCACCCGTCGCACTCGCGGTATCGGGTCTCGTCAGACGAATTCGTGTCGGGCACGGGAATTACGTTTATTTACAAGGGTGTCGCCGAGCGGGCGAAACATGCCAATGACCGGCGGGTCGGCTATGAGTTGTTGCCGATCCTGACGCACTGGTGGTCGCGGACGACGGGCGAAGAGAACCCGCGGATGTTCGATGAATTCGCTCCCTATGCTCCTTTTGGCGGACGGCCGGGTGTGAAGTTTCCACGGATCGGAACCACGTTTCTCGGGCGCAAGGAGTCGGCGAACAAGGCGAAGCCGTTTTGGGGATGGCACGATACGAGGACTCTGAAGAACCGGATCAACGCGCCGGGGCAGTGGGGACTCGATCCTGCGTATGCGGCATCGCGCAATATGACGTTTCCGGCGGGCATGGCGTTTTCGCTTGACTACACTTACAACCCGTATCTCGGGATCGGCGATCAGGATGTGAAGCCGGCAGGGAGCACGGTGATTACGGCGGGGACACCTGTGGTCGGCGCTCCGGGCGGTACCAGCACACCGGCCGCACCAGCCACACCGGCGACCGCCGCGCCAGCCGCGCCAGCCGTGGGCGGCTCGATACTGCCCTCCAGCATCGGCGCACAGGCGAAGGAAGGCTGGGTCGAGGTGGAGGCGAGCGTGGATGGAACGGTGGTGTTTCATCTGTGGTCGGGCGAGGCGACGCCGGAGACCCTCTCGGGACAAGCCGTGCAAGGGCAGAAGGTGCAGGTCGGGACGCCATTGCCGACGGCCGGCGCGTTCACCTGTACGGTGGAGAAGAAGACAGGCCGGGGGACGGTCCGGGTGACGGAGCAGCCTTCAGAGAAGAACGGATTTACTGCGCTGGTGCGGGTGGAGGATCCCAGCCGCGGCGCCGACCGGTACGTGTTTCGCGTGAAGTGGGCGCGGCATTAGTTGGCGCGATTCGTTGGGCTTCGGTCGAGCCAATGGGACCACTGGCCCGACCGAACGCAACAGGCTAGGCGAAGTAATCTGTCGCTTTTCGCGCAAGCAACACGAGGCCGATGCCCAAGGTCAGTTCCCACGTCGCGGGTTCGGGCACCTGTACGTCGGGTGTGGCGAGGATAATCGCCATCGAACCATCATCAAGAGAGGCGCGGAAGGCGACCTGTCCCAAATCATTGACAAGCGGCTCCTGGTCAATGCTGAGAATGGTCCGGCCGTCGACCAGGAAGCCGCGGTCGGCGACGAGTTGAGAATCGAGGTATACGGCCTCCCCGCCCGAATAGAAGCCAAGGTAAGCAACCTGGTTCACTGCATTGATGTCGGGCCTGAGAGCGACACCCGTGAGTTGCCGCCCTCCGAGCACTTGTCCGCTCTCTCCGACGATACGATTGCTGGTGTACACGCCGTTCCCACCCGGGAAAATGCCAGTCACCGCGATCTCGCCGGCATTGTTGATGTCGGGCCGCCCATCATAACTCTGAATTGTCCGGCCGCCGATGTTCCGCCCCGGTCCGTAAACCAGGCCGTTCTGGTCAAACACGCCAGAGAAGCCGGCATTCCCAACAAAGGCCACGCGGCCGTTGTCGGCGAGGCTGACGGGCCCCACTGCCTGGATCTGGATACCGCCCAGGATGTCGCCGAGGACGATGGAGATCCCGGTGGTCGTGACAATGCCGGCGCCACTTGTCAACACGGAAGACACAGCGGCCTCGCCCGAATCGTTCCATCCGAGCCGCTCTTCCGGAAAGTGCGAAATGGTTGAGCCGCCGACGGCCTGACCCGTACCGAGCAACTGCGCGCTCGAACTGAAGATGCCATAGCCTCCGCTTGCGCGTTGGGCGTTAATCAACACTTGATCCGAGTTGTTGATCGCGGCCGAAAGCACGTTCTGGATCTCGATGCCGCCCACCACGTCGCCCGTACCGATCACCCGGCCAAACTGGGTATACGCGGAAGCGAAAGCGGACACCGTGGACGCACCAGTAACCAACACGGTGCCATTGTTGCTGAGTCCGTATAGACTGAACGGCGCCAGCCTCGTTCCGTCAGGCAAAGGGGTGTTCGAGATGATCACGGCGTGCAGCGTAAATGGCGCGGCGCACAGATCTCCGCTTGTGATGAGTACCCCCACGCAGAAAAGCGCCGCAACCACGGAGGGCAGACGCCGTTGAGGCTGGGTGGCTGTTGCCGGTTCTGGAACAACAGGAGGTCTCGCATAAGTTTTGCTTTCAGCATTAGCAGTTCGCGTCATGACAGTATATTTTCTCCTCGTAATCTTCCACATTCTTCCTGAGTAGTCATCTCAATCAGCCTTAATCAGGCAAGAAGACCCGCGTAATACCCTCAGGCAGAACATTTGGCGCGCTTGCACCACAACAGGACTGTCTGTAGGATAGGAGTTCAGCGGCGAATTTTCGTCAAACATGGCGTCACATGGCGGCAGCTTCGAGCAAATTGTCGGATTATGAAAAAGAAATCATCAATCAAGAGGCCGTGCGGCTGCGCCAGGAGTGTTTGACTGAGTGTCCAGCCCTGCAGGCGCTTCTGAGGAATCTTGTTTCCTTGCACCTGGACAACCAGCGCCTTCGAATCCGCGAAAAGGACATCCCCTTCGCGGTAACCCGCAGTGCCTCTCACTTGCGAAGCAACTTCAAGAGGCTGAGAGAAGCACTCGCTAACCATTACCAGCGGTGCGAAGGCGATCCACCGATCCGAATCACCTTCCGCAGGGGTGACTACCGGCCCGTGATCGAACACAGCGAATCTTGGCGTTCCTTCGTGGCCGAAGCCGAACTTCTTGCCGACCACAGAACGAGAAACGGAATCTGTCAGGCGATCCAGGTTCTTGAGGGGAAGCCAGACCTTCACAAGTGGACCGGGGCAATGTTAGCCGAACTGTATCTGCGAAAGGCCAAGTATGCGGACCCGATTGGGGCGGTTCCTCAGGGCATGGAGGCGGCGAGGCAGCATGCGGCGCAGGCGGCGCGGGAGATCAAAAGCGCGCGGTCAATGGCGACACTGGGGATGATCCTGCTGGCCTCCGAGCGAACTACGAAAGACGCGGCGGATTGGTTTGAACAGGCCAGATCCTCCGATCCTCAGATCGAGATCTCCTATGAGTACACTACATATCTGGTCGCCCGCGGATTCCATCAGGAAGCAATCCAACGGTCATTAGCAGCAATTGCCGCGGGTCATCAGATTAAGATGCACTCGCTCAACCTTGGGGAGATCTACTACATCGCTGGACAGCATGACAAGGCAGTCGGACAACTTCAAAGAGCGCGGAAGCTGTACCCAGACTCTTGGGTTCCTCCCTCTCTCCTTGGTCTGGCCGCACTCACGCAACGGCAGTACTTGAGAGCGTCCCGCTGGTTCTACATCGGCTCGAAGGTGTCCGGGTCAGGGAGCCGCCGGCGGTTGTTCCAGGATGTCCGTGGTTGGTTGGGCGACTTGATGCATGCCAAGCGTCCCGCCGGAACGGGGATGGAGAGGACCTCCACGCTGAGGGGGGCCGGGATCGACGTGTTGTGCGAGGCAGTAATCGCACTGGTTTTTGGAAACCTGGCGCGGTGCCTCTACTTACTTGAACTACTGGCTGAGCACGAGTATCCCACGCTCACTTGGTCGATCCAATGGCCGATATTCGAACCGCTTCGACAGGACCCGAGATACGTCGCGCTGAGGCGCCGGCTGCAAGTTCCGGCGAGGTCCAGCGGGCCTCTGCTTTCTCATCGGACAAGCTGATATCCGAGATTCACGCTGAAAACTCCGATCGCCAGCAGCAGCCCCATCACAAGACCGAGCGACTGGAGTGGCTTCTTCTCTATGTCGAGCTTCTTAAAAGCGAACAGCAGCATAGCGTTGCTCAAGAATGCAATCCGCAGGAGATAGAACGCCGCTACATACAACGTCACAAGTATTGCAGCGACCATGGTCAGGCCGAGACCAACTATGAACGGCATTACGGCGGCTCCAAGTCCATATCGCAAAGCTGACTCCGAATAGCCGCTGACAATAAACAGCACGGGAAAGAAAAGTGCCGCAGACGGGATGCCAGCCGCCACGGCTGACCCAATGATCAATCTGAACAACATCTCGATTGAAGAAAGAAACCCAGGCTTATCTCGGAATGAGTAGAACTCATGACGCATTGCGGCCACCGAGAAGAACACCGAAACAAGTGCTAACGGTAGCCCCAATAATAGATAGAGGAGGGGTTCTCCCCAGGTAAGAAGCAACAGCGCGTACACATTGATGAGTACGACAGTCACCAGCGCCACCCGTGCCAGGCAATCCATTGAATACTGGTCTGGCGTCCATAGCCAGTCGAAGGCTCTCTTTAAGAACCCATCAGCTTGTTCCAGGGTGCGAGATCCATCAACTCCTATGATCGCAACTGCAATCTCCAGTTTCGTCTGGTCAGGCAGTGCGTCCTCGATCTGCTTACAAAGCTTTTGTGTGCCATAGAAAACCATTCCGCTAGTCAGGAACATCCCCCACACCGAAGTCAAAGCCTGAACGAGAATCGGGGGTTCCTGGGCCATCTGCCAACCTCAGTTCACTGCGTGCACGCTCTGGCCCTTGCCAGCGTATGACTCATAGACGTGCTGGAAGATCGCCTCACATTTGCTCTCGTTCATCTTGACCATGACGACCAGCTTGAGGGACAGGATCGAGCGTAGTTTCTGGGCCTCTGTTGCCTTCCGCCCTTTGGCGAACTGCTCACGCAGTGCATCCGAAATCGGGCAGTCGCAATGCCGCTAGTGCGTGGCCTTTATCGAGTCGTGCTCGCAAATGCGGTGGTCCTTGGGATACCCATGCTGGCACCCATTGATGTGCCTGCGGACCAGCGTGAGACCGTGTGCAGCCATACGACCATTCTACGCCCCCTGGCGACAACCGCAAGCCACGGGCCTACGCAACTCATTCAAAATAAGTGTTTTTGGCGGAAGCTAGTGGGAGTCGAACCCACCCGCGACATGAAATGCCGCACGCTGGTTTTGAAGACCAGGCCCAGCACCGGCCAAGATTAGCTTCCATGGCGATTGTAGCATTCGCGCCGCCGCCAACCCCGGCCAGCGGACCGCCTCCACTGACGGGCTACACTGAAGAGATCCGATGCTCCCCATCATGCTGTTCCTGGTGCTGCTGCCGTCTCTGTGCCCCGGCGCCGTGGAACTCCAAATCCAGTACTCCGCAATCCAAAAAGTGCTCGCGCAGCAGATGTTCGCGCACGAAGGCCGCTTCTACGTGAAGGGCGACGCGAAGACGAAATGCAGCTTCGCGTTCCTGGAAAATCCGATGGTGGGCGGGACGGCGATTGCCGGCGCAACGGGAAGGATTCGCATCCAGGCAAGGTTTCAGGGTAAGAATGGTGCGAACTTCTTCGGCTTGTGCCTCGGTCCTGGGGACGCGTTTGACCTGCAGATTCTGGCCACACCTTACTTCGACAAGGGCATGATCCGCCTCAAAGATGTCGAGGTGAACTCCCCCGGCAAGGAGAGCTTCTATTCGAGACGAGTGCGCGATGCGATCGAGAAGAATCTGCCCACGCGGTTTGAATACAAGGTATCGGATGAGGCTAAGCGGATTCTGGAGTCCGAACGGGCCGGCGAGCCCTACACGCAGCAGTTACGAAACTTCAGCGTATCGTCGATTCGTGTGACGCCCGAAGCGATGACGCTGAGCCTCGAATTCACGCTTGTGGTGAAGTAGCGGACTGTGGATGGGGCGGGGGAGTCCCGCACTTCCCTGCGATCTTCTTCTGCAGAGCGGCCATCAGGCGATCGTGAACACGGCTGGGCAGTTGCTGCGGCTCCATGCCTTTGTAGATCTGGAGCGTCTTCTTACTCGTATCGAAGATCACCCAGCAGTTCGGGCACTCCGTGGCGTGCGCTTCCAACTCCCGCCGGAGTTCTTGATCAATACTTTCGTCGAGGTAGTCGTTCAGCTCCTTGAGAAAGTCCTTACAGGTAAGCAAAAACGTCATCCCCCTTTTTCTTGAACATTCTCGTCAGGCGTTCGCGCAGCTCCAGGCGCGCCCGCAACAGACGGCTCTTCACCGCTGGAATCGAGAGGTTGAGCGCCTCCGCGGTCTCCTCCGTCGAGAGTTCTTCCACGTCACGCAGCAGGAAGACGGTCCGAAAAGCGGGCTTCAGGGCCTGAATCGCCTGATCCAGGAGTCCGCGAAGTTCCTCCTGGGAGTACTGCTGTTCCGGCGTCCCATCCCACACGGCAATCTCCCGGACTACTGGCTCTTCCACGCCCTCCGGCGGCTCATCGAGCGAAACGGTCCGGTCGCTCTTGCGTTTGCGCAGCTTCATCAGCGCTTCGTTGACCGCGATCCGCACAATCCAGGTGTAGAATTTCGAGTTGCCCTGAAATCCGTCCAGATGCTCGTAAGCCTTCAGAAATGCCTCCTGGAGCACATCTTCAGCGTCCTCATCGGAATCGGTTATGTGTTTCGCCAAGCGGTAGATCTTCCGCTCATAGCGGCCAACCAAAGCAGAGAAAGCATCGCTGTCCCCAGCCTTGGCTTTGGCCACAAGTTCCGATTCGTCAAAGATCGCTTCGGCTGCGGTTGTGTCTGTCACTCAACCTACTATAGCAACGGATGAAAGAGCCTCCCTATGGGATTCGGGTTTCTGCGGGCCGACGATGGATTCGCCATGGATTCACCCGGCTGCACCGTCAGAAGGACCGCACGCCCATGGAAACGATATCATCCACCCGGAGCATCTCCTTTACGACGAAGGGTTCGCCGTGCCTCGCGCCGATAAGATCGGCGAAGTGGCGTGCGATGGAGGCGGTCACGGATCCCAGCGGGCCGCGAACGGAGCGCCGATGTTCAGCCACACCGTTAGAAGGACCGCACACCCATGGACACGACGTCATCTACCCGGAGCATCTCCTTCACGACGAAGGGTTCTCCGTACCTCGCGCCGATGAGATTGCCGAAGTAGCGGGCAATGGAGGCGAGGCGGTCGCGAATCTCGCCCTGCTTGGGGAAGAGCGACTCACCCTCGGACTGTTCGTCGCCGTACTGTGAGTGATAAGCGAACAGTGACTCCATGCGGCGTTCGAACTGCCGTGTGATGTCGACGACGAACGACGGTGTAACCGTGGCATACATGGAGGAGTAGATCACTTTCACGGGACGGTGGGGCAGGCTGTCGCCTTCATCCAACTTCGCCAAACCCGACAGAAAGCACGATTCATAGGCGAGTTCCCCGGCCTTGTAGTGATCCGGATGGCGCGCGTCCCAATAAGGGATGATGACGACGCGGGGGCGCAGGCGGCGGATCTCGCCCACCAGGGTCATGCGCGCGGGCAATGAGTTATCAAGCCGCGCGTCGGGGAACCGCAAATTACCCCGCCAAGCCGCACCGAGGATTTTCGCAGCGGTCTGCGACTCGGCCAGACGCGCTTGGGGAGTGCCGCGCGTGCCCATTTCGCCGGCGGTGAAATCGAGGATTCCTGTGCGATAGCCCTGTTCGGCCATGCGCAGAAGCGTACCACCGCAGGTCTGCTCCACGTCATCGGGATGGGCGGCCATGGCGAGGAGATCAAGGGGTTTGAAGTCGTCAGCAAGATCGAGCATGAAGAGTTACCAGTGTAAGTCGGGCCGGTGCCCGTAGCGCTCGCGCGTTCGCATCACGCGAATGAGTAAGTAGCCTGCAACGAAGCCGCCGGCGTGTGCCCACCATGCTACGCCTCCCTTGGAGAGATTGGAGTAGCCGATCTCGCCGACCCCGCTGAAGATCTGGAGGATGAACCAGTAGGCGAGGATGAAGACGGCGGGAATCTCGATGGTGGTGATGAAGATGAACAGCGGCACCAGAGTAAGGATGCGCGAGTGGGGGAATTTCGCCATGTAAGCGCCCATGACGCCGGCGATCGCGCCGCTCGCGCCAATCGTGGGCACTCGGGAGCCGGAATTGAAGACCAGGTGAGTAAGTCCCGCCACTGCGCCGCACGCCAGATAGAACAGCAGATATTTGTTGCGCCCGAGCACGTCTTCCACGTTATCGCCGTAGATCCAAAGGAACCACATGTTGCCGATCAGGTGCATCCAGCCGCCATGCAGGAACATGGAGGTGGCCAGCGTTTCGACGTGAAACCGCGCGGGCACAATGCCATAGACGGCAAACAGTTCGTTGCGCGAGAACTCATCGAGCAGGATCTCGAAGAAAAAGATCGCCACGTTCACCACGATCAGGCCGATGGTGACCACGGGAGTCGTGTAGCTGGGTTGCGTGTCGCGAAGGGGGATCATGCGAGAAGCGCCGCTGCGGGCTCTCGAACACAGGATAGCAGGCTCACACGGGCTGGCCGTTGCCGAAGTCGGGGTGCACGCGGCGTTCGGCACGTTCCATCAGTGCACGGGCCTTGTCCGCGGTGCTGATTCCACCGCGTGCGCCCAGCTTACGGCAATTCAGCGCCGCCATCGCGTTCGAGAAATCGAGTGCGTCGCGCATCAGCATCTGTTCGAGCAGCGCGTAGCAGAATGCTCCATGGAAGACATCGCCCGCACCGGTCGTGTCGACGCAGTTGACCACATACGCCGGCGAGTAGATGATCTCGCCATCGGTCAGCGCGAGCGCGCCGTAGGAGCCCAGAGTCATTGCCGCCACGGGAATGCGATACTCCTTCTGGATCAGGCCGAGCGCCTTGACGGGATCCTTTTCCTTGGTCCATGCAGTGGGGAACTCGGAACTGGAGATGAGGTGCGTGACGTGCGGCAGTACCCGTTCAAAGCCGGGATAGATGGTATCGACATCGACAGTCACCGGCATGTTGTGCGCGCGTGCAATGGCTGCGGCCTTTTCGACGGCCGAGGTGTCGTGACCGTCGATGTGGAGCAGCCGCGCGCAGATGATCATTTCTTCAGTGATCTCGGCGGGCTGCAGGCGCAGACAGTCTTTGCGCTGCCAGAATACGGTGCGCTCTCCGGTGGTACGGTCGATGATGATGCAAGCGGTCTGGTTCGGGCAGTTCTTGCGGATCTGCACGTGGGAGAGATCGATGCCGGAGCCTTGCAGACTGTCCCATTGCACCTGGCCTCGCATGTCATCACCGATCGTGCCGATATATTTCGTCTTCATTCCGAGCGTGGCGCAGGCAACCATGGCGCTCGCCACCTGACCGCCGGGGATCAGCAATTCATCGTCGAAAGCCACCTTGCCGGCGTAGGGTGGGAAATGGGGAACCAGGATCACGGTGTCGGTGGCGTTGAGGCCGATGCCGACGACATCGAAGGCGGGCATAAGGACGCATGGTAGCACGCGGGATCATCGCGGTTCACACGGGAAGTAGAAACTTCCTGCCGACAATAACGATTTCGAAACAGATCAGTGCGATGTTGACGAAGGCGTAAAAACTGGGGCCGAACTTGCCGGGAACCAAGGGGAGGTCTGACGATATCGTGAACGATCTCATTGTGATTCGGGCTGACAAGGCACGTGTGTCGGCGGTCTCCGCGCTCCGGCCAATCCGGTGAAACTCATCGCTGATCTCCTCGAAGATCGCATCTCCTTGTTTCCTTAGAGCTTCGTGGAGAACAACAGCCAGAACAGCGAAGACCCCGAGTGCTACACCATACTCGACGTCGGCTTCCGTTCTACCAGCATAGTTTACAGAACGTGGTGGCCAGAAGGCCAGAATGAAATGGACAATGGTGATTGACGCGGCGATAAGACCCAGCGAGGATAGGCGTTCCCGGATGGAACTCAAGCGTCTTATCGCCCCTTCGACGGTGGGCTCACTCCAGGCAGGTTCGGGCAACCGCATGCTCTGGGATTCTGGTTCCGGCATCATTTCTGCGCTCTGCCAACCGCAACAAGAAGCTGACTCAGGAGGTGGCCCTTTGCGCGGGAGCGGTCGGCATCCTGGAAGTCGCCGCACATGGGAGCCTCCCCATAAAACTTCTGAAATACTGAGCAGTATTCGACAATAACGGGACGGAGCGACCGAGCCGGCTCAAGGGCTGTGGAGTAGGGTCCGGCCGAGTAGTGGTCTAGTACGGTTTCCCGCCTGTCCCACCAGAGATCGGCTGTCGTTACCACTGTCATCAGCCACCCCACAGTACCATTATCGCCCAGAAGCGCCGTCCACTCGTAGAGGGCGTCGATCTCCTGTAGCCGCCTTTGTGCAAGGTATTCCTCATTCACTTTGCCGCCAATGGTTGCGACCTCCCGGTCAACGCGCGATTCGTGGTAGCCATATGACACGACATTGATGATCCCCGCGATCGACCCCTTCATCGCCTCTCGCACCGCCTGCATGCGCCTGGAGTGATGCAGAGTTTGACCAGGAGTATCGTGAAACACAAAAGGCACCTTCGCAATCCGTATGGAGTGCTTCTGTGCGAACTCGGTGCGATTCATTCGATCGATCGCAGAGGGGATGCTCGCGGCAAGGGAATCGAGAAACGCGGTCTTGCCAGCGCCCGAGCAGCCGAGTACAAGAATGTGGTGTTTCTTCCGGAGCAACGTCACAAGACGATCCAGCCAGCCCTGCCGATAGGCGAGCTTCAACAGGGCAATCGCTGCCTTTGCTTCTGTGGCTCCTAAGTCAAGCGTCGGCATGAAACACACCCCCCCATTCCGCAACCAGTATCCTATCGCAAACGCCGCTAGCCCTTGGTAAGCCGGACGCGCGAGTCGTGGAAGCAGGATATACTACGCACCATGCGATTTTCGGCCATTCGGCGAACGCTCCGCAGTCTGCGGCGTGACGCATCGTCAAACGCGGTTGCGATTCTCGTGATGGCGCTCGGTATCGGCT
>JAEUQE010001109.1 GCA_016789785.1 Bryobacterales bacterium | reverse complement strand
AGGCCGAACGACTCGGCACGGTTCTTCGCGATGAGCTTTTGGGATTGCTCTGCCATCGCCACGGATTCGGCCATCCGCTTGATGCCAAGCTGTCGAAGGGCATCGGACAGCATGACGCTCTCTGATGCCCGCTTCGTGATGGCGCGGCTCAGGTAGTCAGAGGCTTGCAGGGTTTCCTTGACCGCTTTGCGATGTGCCTTGGCTTGCCCATCGCTGACCCCCATAGATTCCACCCAGCGCAGCACATAGGCGATCAGGTCCGTGTAGGTCTCTGAGAAGCCTACCGGCTCCGACTTCTTGAGCGCCATCTGATGTCGACGCAGGTCGGTCAGCGTCAGCCCGCGCAGGCGCAGCGCGTCGACGACGCGCGCCCGGCCGACGAAGTCGACCGGCACTCCGGCGGCGGCCAGCCACCCGCCGACCCAGCAGCCGACCGAGCCGGCCCCCATCACCAGCAGGGATCCGGGCGCAGAACCCACCGTCAGCCCTCGAAGCCCCGAGCCAGGCCGAAGTTGCGCGTCAGGCGGGGTGCGCCAGGTCGC
>JAEUQE010001108.1 GCA_016789785.1 Bryobacterales bacterium | reverse complement strand
CGAACATATATTATTCAGTATCATGACGCAGAAGAACGCCCGGGCAACCGTGCTGCTGCGCGACATGAACGTCGACATTGATGCATTGACCAGTGAGCTCGAGGGGTACCTGCAGCGCCAGCAGTCTGAGTTTGAATCAGAGCTGAAGGCTGATGCCAACGCCCGGCGGACCGGGGTGAAGCGCGGCGGCGTCGTCGATAGTTTCGGCGTCGACCTGACATCGCAGGCGGAGGACAGTGAGCTTGATCCGGTCATTGGCCGCGAGGACATCATCAAGCGCGTCACCACCGTGCTCGGCCGGCGCACCAAGAACAATCCGGTGCTGATCGGTGAGCCTGGCGTCGGTAAGACGGCGGTCGTCGAGGGCCTGGCCCAGGCGATTGCCAGCGAAGATGCGCCCGAGCATGCCTTGGAGATGCGTATCGTCTCGCTCGATCTGGCGGGTATGATCGCCGGTACCAAGTACCGGGGCGAATTTGAAGAGCGTCTGAAGCGGTTGGTTGAGGAAGCCTCGCGGGACCGTAACCTGGTGCTGTTCATCG
>JAEUQE010001107.1:245-542 GCA_016789785.1 Bryobacterales bacterium | reverse complement strand
GTGGCGGTACATGCGGTCCCAAATGCGCTCGACGAAAAACGGATTTTCGCCAACAATACGGGGCAGCAGGTCGCTTTGGATCAGCGGCATCCGTTCGGCGGAGGAGCGGCCGGTGATCCCCTGGTCCGTATAGATTTCCAGGATATTCATGCCGGGCGAGCCGCCGCCGCTTTCGATGATCGAGTTCCTCATGCGCGGCGTTTTGCCGGGGAATTGCAGCCGAATCTGGCCGATTCCAGTGATTTTCAACGGCGGAGGCGCGGCCGGCAAAGCGAGCGATGGCGTGAGCGCGGCGAG
>JAEUQE010001107.1:0-235 GCA_016789785.1 Bryobacterales bacterium | reverse complement strand
GCGAGTTGCAAGAAAGAGCGGCGGGTGGGTTTCACGCCTTCGATATTACTGCTTTACCTTCCACAAAACCTGGCGCAGCATTCCCTGCCACATAACGGCGTCCTTCTCGCTAAGCGCCATGCGGCGCAGCAGGCGGCGCAACTTCAGGATCTGTGAAGCGTCCACCGGCGGCTTGATGTATTCGCAAAGGGTGAGCGATTCGATGAGGTATTGCAGCAGGCGATCCTCCGCGCCG
>JAEUQE010001106.1 GCA_016789785.1 Bryobacterales bacterium | reverse complement strand
ACCTCGGACAGTTGCCGCAGGAACCACGGGTCGATCGCGGTCATCTCGTGAACCTGCTCTGCTGTGTAGCCTTGCTCCAGGGCAAAGCGCACATAGCCGAGCCGCTCCGGATTCGGAGTAATCAGCCGCTGCGGAATCAAATCCACATCGTAGACTTCCGCCGTCGAGGACTTGCCCGTTTCGAGGCTGCGAATACCCTTGCCCAGCGCCTGTTTGAAGGTGCGGCCCATGGCCATCACTTCGCCCACCGACTTCATCTGCGTACCAAGCACAGGCTCGGAGCCTGGGAACTTCTCGAACTGCCAGCGTGGAATCTTCACCACCACGTAGTCAATCGTTGGCTCGAAGCATGCCGGCGTCTTCAGTGTGATGTCGTTGGCGATCTCGTCCAAACGGTATCCCACCGCGAGTTTGGCCGCGATCTTCGCAATCGGGAACCCGGTCGCCTTCGATGCGAGCGCCGAACTGCGCGACACACGTGGGTTCATCTCGACGATCACCATCTTGCCGGTCTTCGGATCGATGGCGAACTGCACGTTCGA
>JAEUQE010001105.1 GCA_016789785.1 Bryobacterales bacterium | reverse complement strand
GACGATCGCCTGTTTCAGCGTCTCGCCCATCCGCCCGCGCGCCCGCAGGATCAGCGCCCCGACCAGCGGCACGCCGAGGATCAGAAGATAGCTCAGCCGGGCGAAATCGCCGGCCGGCAGATTGCCCACCTGACCGCTGCCATGGGTGGCGATCAGGATCACGCAGACGATGGCGATGGCGCCAAGCCCGATCCACGGCATGGGGCGGTTCCTCACTGCTGCGCCTGCTGGGCCTGCGCCAGCGCCCGCTTGCGCATCGGCAGCGCCTGCAGCACCCGCGCCCGCTGTCCGTCGGAGAGATCGCGCCAGCGGGCGATCTCATCCAGCGACCGGTAGCACCCCGAACACAGGTTGGCGACCGGATCGATCCGGCAGACGTTGATGCAGGGCGATGCGACGGTCATGGGCGCTTCCACCAGTCATGGCGCGGGTTCGTTGGCGGGCGGGGCCGGACGGATGACAACGGCAACCCCGCCATCGTCACGCCAGCACCGCCACCAGGAACAGCACTTCGGTCACTTGCTGGGTGGCGCCCAGCACGTC
>JAEUQE010001104.1 GCA_016789785.1 Bryobacterales bacterium | reverse complement strand
GAAACGTAGTTGGTGCCAGTGAGCACGATCTTGGCGTCGATTCGTCCGTCAGCAATGACGGACGTGGATTGAAACGCTCTTGGTCATGTTCTGCAAACACAGAATCTGGCGATTCGTCCGTCAGCAATGACGGACGTGGATTGAAACGCATCGCTTTGCGCCTTGCGCACGATGCGGATGGGGATTCGTCCGTCAGCAATGACGGACGTGGATTGAAACGCCTCGTCTCCACTGCCCTAGGCGATTGATGTTAGATTCGTCCGTCAGCAATGACGGACGTGGATTGAAACCGCATCAGTGACGATGCTTTGAGCAATCAGATCAAGCGATTCGTCCGTCAGCAATGACGGACGTGGATTGAAACGCAAACTCGTACCGATCAACACCCTTCGGCGCAACCGATTCGTCCGTCAGCAATGACGGACGTGGATTGAAACAAGCAGGTGGACCGCTACAGCAGCGCGGAGCTTGAGATTCGTCCGTCAGCAATGACGGACGTGGATTGAAACCCCCTGGTCAACGCCGTCCAGCCCCCCACCGACA
>JAEUQE010001103.1 GCA_016789785.1 Bryobacterales bacterium | reverse complement strand
ATCCAGCGCTGATAAAACTCCGCCGCGATGTAGGGTGTTGCATAGCCTCTCCTGTCTAATGATTCTCCGCAAACTCGCGCGAACTGAGCAAGGCCCAGACGAACTCCCGCAACGCCGCCTCACGGTCCCCGCGCTGCGCGATCAGCAGTTTCAAATCCGCCAGTTCCTGCTTTTCCGGAAGCCTGCTGAACGCCGCCAGATAAAATTCCTCGATGATCCGTTCATCGCCCGCGCCCGCCGCCAGCAGCTTCGCCAGCCGCCCTTCCTTCGATCCCAATCGCTCCGTGTAGGTGTCGCCCGCCAGCATGTGCAGCGCCTGCGACAGATTCGGTTGACGGCTCCGCTCCGGAATCGCGCCCCGGTTCGGCCGTCCATATAGCTCCAGGAAGCGCGAAAAGAACATGTCCGGATCCTTCAGCTCGATCGCCCGCGTGCCCACCGGAGTCATCCCGCCCGCCGTGCCTTCGTTCACCGCCGTGGCGAATCGTTCCGGCACCCCGCTCGCCGCCACCACTGCATCCAGCAGCAACTCCGCATCGAGCG
>JAEUQE010001102.1 GCA_016789785.1 Bryobacterales bacterium | reverse complement strand
AACTCGCGTCCGTACACGCGCGCGCCGTGGTCGCCGACGATTAGCACGACGGTGTGTTCGAGCAGTCCCTTGTCGCGCGCTGCATCCAGCCAGTGACCGATGGCCCAGTCCGAGTACGCCACCGCGCCGGCGCGCGACATGGCCTTCCTCGACGACTGATTTTCCCGCTTGAAAAGGGTGCTTCCATGACTTTGGCCGAACCGACCACCGCCGTCGACCCGATGACCTCACCATTCATGAAGGTGCTGGTGGCGCTGCAGCGCGCCGAGGATGCCTATGGCGTCTGGGAAGGCAAGAGCGACGCCGAACTGCTGAGGGACTTCATCGTCACCAAGGAGCAGCGCCGCGCCGCAGCGGCTCAATGCGGAGCCGATCCCGACCTCGTGTGGCGCGTCGAGCAGTTCTACGGCGCGATCGGCCTGATGATCGAGCAGGAGACCGGGCTGGTCGCAAGTCCGATGCTGAAGATCTACGACGAAGGCTTCGGCCGCGTGATCCTGATGACCGGCAAGCTCGTCGTGCTGACGAAGCATCTGCGCGACGCG
>JAEUQE010001101.1 GCA_016789785.1 Bryobacterales bacterium | reverse complement strand
ACCAGACTGTGGATTTGGGTTTGCAGACTCATGGATCGGTTCCTTCAGGTGGGTTTCAGGTCAGCCAGCGGCTGCGGATCAGGCGCCGCCGGGCGGGGGCGACACCAGAAACAGAAAGGCCACCCGGTGGAGTGGCCTCGGCATGCGGTTCCTCAGAGACGTCGGGGGGATCGGCGGTCGCGATCCCGAGTTGCTTTTCCAATTCACGCCAATGGCGCTCCTCGAAGCGGTCAAGGCCCGAGGCCGCCGCCGCGGCCCGCGCATAGACGTAACAGTCCAACGCTTCGTTGCGCTCGCGCATCTTCTGCCACTCGCGCAGCGCGAAGCCATTGCGGTCGCGCCGCGTCACCAGTTGCTCGGCGCACAACTGCTGGAGGAACTCGGCATCGACCTTGGGCAGATGGACGAATCCGACCGGGTAGACCGGCGTCACCCCGTCCTCGGCCACATCGGCTGCCTTGCGCAGGTTGTTGTAGAACTCCAGCTTGGCAATGCCCCCCGCCACCGAAAAGACCTTGATCCCGCGGCGCAGCTTCTTACCGCCG
>JAEUQE010001100.1 GCA_016789785.1 Bryobacterales bacterium | reverse complement strand
AAACTGCTGCGGGGTGGGGTGGACTCGCGGCCGGTGCTGCGGCGGTTTGAACAGGAACGGCAGATTCTGGCGCGGCTGGAACACCCGCATATCGCGCGGCTGCTGGACGGCGGCACGGGCGCCAATGGCGTGCCGTATCTGGTGATGGAGTTCGTGGAAGACGCGGTAACAGTGACGCAGCACTGCAAAGACACCGCGCTGGGGCTGGAGCAGCGATTGCTGCTTTTCCTGGATGTATGCTCCGCCGTGGGGTATGCTCACCAGAACCTGATTGTGCACCGGGACCTGAAGCCGGGCAATATTCTGGTGGACAAGGCTGGGTCCGTGAAGCTGCTGGACTTCGGCATTGCCCGCGTACTTTCGGACACGGCGGACCAGACAATGACGGTGGCCGGAGCGCAGATGCTGACGCCGGAATACGCGAGTCCGGAACAGGTGCGCGGCGAACCGGTAACGACGGCGACGGACGTTTATTCGCTGGGGATTGTGCTGTACGAGCTATTGACGGGGCGAAAAGCGCAAGCGGTGAACGAGACTTCGCTGGCC
>JAEUQE010000010.1:17423-79253 GCA_016789785.1 Bryobacterales bacterium | reverse complement strand
GTCCCTGCGAGCACTCCACGAGAACCACTGCGGGCACCGTGGGTGGCCACACGCCTTCCTCGCGCAGGGCGACGATCAGCGCCAGAGCGTGGCGCGAGCGCTTCGCCAGCCGGCTAACCGCCCGGGAGTCCAGGATCAACACAAGGGCTATCCTGTTTTCTCTTTCGAGCGTCCAGCGATTCGTTGCGCCAGGGCAGACGCTCGGGCGTGCTCTCGAGGAGAGGGCTGGCCGACCTGCGCCGCAAGCCCGGCCGTGTAGCGCCGGCTAGCGGCCTGCAACTGGCGGCGACGCACTTCGTTCCAAACCGCTTCCTGCAGAAGCTCGGACGCGCGGAGCCGGTGCTGCTTCACGATTTCGTAGAGATCGATTGGCAGGTAGACCTGCATACGCGGCATGCGTCCAATACACACACATTGGCGTCGAGTATGGCGTTACGCCGGACCTGCGTCGAAGTGCGAACGGTTCCCACAAGCCGCTCGCTGACAGCACCGCTCGATATCCGGTATCCTGGTTGACCGTGAAAACTCTGTTGCTTCTTCTCACCGTTTCCGGCCTGTTGGCGGCTGGCCCCGCGGACGACATCGCCGTAAAGGCCGCCCTGGACAAGTTCAACGCAGCCGCGAAGGCAGGCGACCGCGCCACTCTCGAAAAGCTGCTGCACGGCGATCTCCGGTACGCACACTCGAATGCGAAGATCGAGAACAAAGCTGAGTGCATTCAGGCGCTCGTGACCACCAAGCCGAACTTCGTGCTCGACCCGGGGCTCTCCATTCGCGTCTACGGCAAATCCGCCGTGGTGCAGGGCCGCATGACGGCAAACGTGGTCCAGAACGGGCAACCGAACAAGATCCCGCTCGATTTCATTCAGGTGTGGGTACAGGAAGGCGCCAGTTGGCTCATGGTGGCCCGCCACACCGCGCGTCTGCAATAGCCCGATCAGCGAACCTGCGCGACGTCCTTCGAACGCCAGTAGTCGGGCAGTCCCTTCTTCGTGTCGAGCAGGATCTCGTAGATCGCGCGCCGGTCGGTCTCCCGCAACTTGGCGAACTTCTTGCTCTGATCCCTGCCCGTGAGCACATCGAACAGGCGGCGGTAGATGCGATCCCGCGCTTCCACGGGCATCTGGTCAAACGCCTCGCTGTAGATCATGAAGCTGAGTGGATAACGGAATAGCCGCTTGTTGAGATCGAAGTCGCGCAACGAACGGCCTTTGGAATCGCGCGGGCCCATGTTCTGGAACACCTTGGCATAGTCATTGGCGCCGCGAACGGGCTCGGTCAACGGGGTCTCGTCGGTGAACAGCATGTATTGCACCATCTCATCGACCGCGGAATCGATGCGGCGGCGTGTGGAGTCCCCGAGTTCCTCCGAGGGCTTGCCGAAGGCCTTGTTGATGCCGGCCTGATAGTGCATGGCCATGCGGGCTTCAAAGCCGACGCGCGTGATGAGGTTGGTCATGTGCGTCTGATGCTCCAGCGTGAGCAGCGCAACGATGTCGCTGTAGGGGGTGAGGTAGGCGCCGGTGTCGAACTTGTGTTTCAGGTCCAGAACATTCTGTGTGCCTTCTGTTTCGAGCTGATCGGGCTTGTCGCGATCGCGGGCAACCGCGTTGCCCATGTGCGCCTGCGACCCGTGCTTGCCCGTAACATACCATCCGCCCCAGCGTTCCTTGAGCGGGCTGCGATGATCGCTGATGAACGTTCCCGCATGGAACGCAGGCATGCCGGAGGGTTCGGGATAAACCGAGCGGACCACGATGCCCGGCACTCCAAGCGTGCCGCCCGAAGCATGACACTGCAGGCAGGTGTCGCGCCGGTCGAATCTCGGCTTGTCTACTTTCTCGAGGTCGATCGTGAAGAAGACCACGCCCTGCTTGGGATCCTGCGATGCGATCTCGAGCACTTCGCCGCCGCGCACAATGCCCACCGAGACCGTGTCGTTGAAGTAGATGGCTCGCGGTGTGCGAGGCGCGATGCGAGGCGCTTGAAAGCTGGTTTTGGAGAACACGAGCACCTGCGATTCCACCGGAATCTTGAGTTCCTTCAACACGGAGCGCAGGTAACCGTAGTCATCATCCCAGCCGAGCTTCACTTCGCCGCGCGCGATGCGCTCGCCGAGTCTCGTGACGGGATCCGTGAGCGGGATCTTCGTGTACTGGATCGCCTCATGGTCCAGCGGCACCACATAGGAGCCGCTCAGTTCGCCGAATAGCAATCCACACGAGCACAAAAGAATCAGGAAACAGCGCATGATACCTCCACCAGACCTCCACAGAGAGGACGAAGCTCCGCGGGGCCCGCCACCACTTCGGCCAGCGATGTGGTGCGTAGCGACTCCTCCACGGTCTTCAATGCAGCGTCGAGTTTGCGATGCAGCGGGCACAGTGTAGTGCCGTGCGAAGGGATCTGCAACGGGCAGTAGTGAATCCGTTGGATTGGGTCCATCGCGTTCACCACTTCGAGAATCGAGATCTCCCCGGCAGGGCGCGCAAGCGAGAACCCGCCATGCTTGCCACGAACGCCAATCACCAAGCCCGCACGGCCGAGTGTCTGCAGCACCTTGAACAAATAGTCCACGGGCACTTTGCTGGAGGCGGCGATCTGATGGGCGGTTTGCGCGGCGCGGCCCGTGGCCAGTACAGCCATGGCTCGAAGCGCGTACTCGACGGTCTGCGAGAACATCTGATGTCGAGCTTACGATATTTGGATAAGGATGTCCAGTTTAATCTGGACCCTCACGGCAATCAGCTCTTCTTGGACGATGTGATCGGGCTTCGGACTGCGGCCATCATGCCTCCCATCGCCGCTCCTCCCGGCGGCAGCAACACGATGCGCGTGGGATGTTCGAGCAGCTTCTGCATCTCAAGCAACTCAAACAGCGCCGCTGCCACCGCGGGATAGCGTGAGAGTTCCGCGAACGTCCGTCCCAACGTGGCAGGGCGTACCGCGGCCGCCCGCGCGAACTCCACCGCCGCCTCACGCTCAGCCGAACTCGTGATCACGCTCACCTGATTCGCGCCCGCCTGTTTGATCGCCGACGTCACCTGGCGCAGCCTGTTCACCACCTTCTCCTCGATCTGCCGGATCATGCCGGCGTCGCGAAAATGCACCTTTCGGATATAGACCGAGCCGAGCTGATAGCCCCAGGCGCGGGACTGCGTGGACACATCGGCACGCACGGTCTGGCTCATGTTGTGGCGCGTCTCAAGCATCTCCGCGAGCGGCATGTTGCTCAGGCAGCGAACCGTGGCGTTGCTGACATTCGCACGCAACGACCCGCGCGGATCGGTGTTCTTAAACAGGTACGCCACCGGATCGGTGATCCACATCTCATACCAGATGCCGATGCCCATGGGTGCGCCTTCCTCCGAGTTCACTGGCTGGCTGCGCAGATACTCCTGATCGAGCCGCATGTCGAGCACATGGCACGATCCAAGGAAGTGCACGATGAAGGCCGACGGCCCGATGACCAGCGGCAGAATGTGCAGCCCCGGTTCGTTGATCACGCCAATGACCTTGCCAAAGAGCACGTACACGCGGCAGGTGCGCTCTTCCACGATGGCGTAGATTCCGAACAGGCGCGCCAGAAGCGGCAGCAGGAACTCGGCGAAGAAGCAGCCGAAGAAGACGAAGGCCGCGATGATCAGGGTGTTCATGACTCTTTCGCCTCCAGATAGACATGCTGCGCCTTCTCATAGAGCGCCAGGCGCACGTTGCGCATATACAGATCGAGAACTTCCGGTCCCGATCGATGCAGTTGCTCAAGTTCCATGGCCACCGCCTTGATGGGCTCCACTTCGGCAAGAGCGCGCAGTGTCTCGATCTCGACGGCGCGCTTGCTCTGCACGATCTTCTGGTCGGCGGAGGCTTGTGCGAGGCTGATGTCGCTCGACACTTGATTGTGCGCGGTGTTGATGGCCGCCAGCGCCGACTCGACTTCGGCTGGCGGGTCGATGCCAGTGATCAGCGACGCATCCAGGATCACGCCGTAGCGCGCGGCTGCCGACCGGCATTCCAGATCCATGTATTCGTTGAGATCGCGCAGGTTCTTGCGAAGGTCATTAATCGAGACGCCGGCGACATCGGAGGAGGGAACCGGCGCGGAAGCTGAGCCGGAAGTCTTCGCTTCGAAATTGGCGATGCGCTGCCGCAGCACGGAAACGAAGTAGCCCATCACGTGGACCAGGGGACGCTTGATGCCGAACAGGAACGCGTAGAGGTTTTGCTCGCTGACGCGGTAGCGGATCTGGCCGGTGAGTCCGGTGTTGAGCTGATCTTTCGTGACGGCTTCCAGTTGTGTGCCGCCGTCATTGGCGGACCGGTCTTCGAGGTCGACCGCCATGTTGATGGTTTCCGTTGCGATGCTGACTTTGTGGATGCGTTCCCACGGCATCTTGAAGTAGAGGCCGGGCTGGATGACACGCACCTGCGGGTAGTTGTAGCGTTCGCGTTCTTCGGCATGCAGCCACTGCACGATTGGGTCATCGAGTGTGGTGGCCTGGCCGAGGCGTTCGGCGCGTCCGAAACTGGTTTTGACGGCGCGTTCGTTCTGGCCGATCGTGTAGACGCCCATGATCAGGATCCGCACGATGAACCAAGCCGTCAGTCCGAGGAGCAATCCGGCAAACAAGCTCATAGCGGCGCTAGTATCGCATAGCGCCGCCCTGTGCCGCTCCCGCGTGGAACGCGCGTCGCGGAACTGGCGGCGCCGAACTCGCGTCCCCATTGCGTCTGTGTGGCTGCTCTCTCTGAGCGGCCGCAACTTGTCGCGCAGCGTGCGGAGCACGTTCACGTACTCGGAGTCCCCATTTACAATCAACCTCGTATCGATCGCGCCTTTCGGGAGACGTTGTGCCGACGAGAGAACATGATCCCGCCGTTGATGACCTCATCCCCTAAACGGACAAAGGCGATCTCCGCTCGAGTGCCCGGCCAAGGCGTTCGTTGCTTGTGATCGCCATATTACGTGCTCCTATTCGCCGGCCTTCCGAGTCTTCTTGCGCGCACGCGACGATCCTTCAGCCGGTGGCGGCGGCTTCTCCGGAGAGGCGATCTGCTTCACCGCGTTTTCAAAGTCGCTCACATAGGCATGGTCTTCCGCGTGCCGGTACTTCTCGTATTCCGTCTCGGCGAGCCTCTTCGCAACCTCGTGGGTCACCCGGCCCGCGTCGCGAAGGATTTCGTACTCATTGAACTGTAGAAACGCGTCGAGCTTGCCCACCCAATCCTGCATTCGCATCGCAATGCGGCGTGTGGCTTGGTTCTCCGCGTAGTCCAGGTACATCGATACAATCCGCTCCGGTGACTTGATTTCGTCCTCGCCGAGATAGTTCTTCGCCACGGAAACATCGGCCCGCGTCATGCGGCCTTCTGGCGCGTTCTTCCAGGTGGTCAGCCCCATGTTGGGCTTGGTGGCATCGGCCCGGCCGCGATCTCCGCCGCCGTCTTACCGGTGATCGTCCAGTGCAGCTTGTTCTGGACGGTCTTGAAGAACGTCTGGGTGACCGTGGCGTCCTGCCGGTAGTCGATGCTGCATTGCTCGTAAATGTCTGTCACCTTCAGGTAGAATCGCCGCTCGCTCGCGCGGATCGCCCGGATCCGTTCGAGCAGTTCGTCGAAGTAGTCGGGACCGAACTTCTTGCCCTGCTTCAACCGCTCATCATCGAGCACGAAGCCCTTGACGATGAACTCCCGAAGGGTTTTCGTCGCCCAGATGCGGAACTGAGTGGCTTCGAAGCTGTTCACCCGGTAGCCGACGGCGATCACCACATCCAGGTTGTAGTACTCGACCTGGCGGGAGACTTGGCGTCCACCCTCCGGTTGAACTGTCAAAAGTTCTTTGACAGTTGCGGCGCGGTCTAACTCCTTGCTTTCAAGGATGTTGCGGAGGTGGTAGCTGATCACCTGCTTGGTCGAGCCGAACAACTCCGCCATACGACCCTGGGTGAGCCAGAAAGTCTCGGCTTGAAAAAAGACCTCGACGCGCACCGCGCCACCCGGGGTGCTGTAGAGGAGGATCTCGCCTTCCTTCGGTGGATTCTGGTCCGCCATTTTTGCCTACCCCGCCGGGAGGACAAATTCGCCAGAGCCACTGAACATCCCTGCGTCGCCAAGGAACCCCTCCCGCCGGGTCCTTGAAGTCAGTTCGACGCACGACGACCCGTACCACCTGACATCGGCCACGGTGGCAAGGCCTTCGCTTGAGTGGCCCTTCACAAGCGAACCACGTTGCAGTTGTTCAAGGAACAGCATTTTTGCGGTCTTGGCTATCATCCGATTCTACAGGCCAGCCGCGGCCCTTGCTGAATCTTCGCTCCGGCGGCAATGCTCATGGTGACATCGTCACTCGACTCCAGTCCAGTTGCGGGATTCAATCCCGCTTCCTTGCCGCGATGGCCGCGACCATCAAATCCGTCATTTCGCCGGTTGTCTCTGTCATGCGGATCTGTGCCTCATCGCCATCAACGCGAATGTGGAACAGGAAGTGGTTCACGTTCGCAACCGTATCCATATCCAGCAGGAATTCCGAGTCCGAGAGCCACCGCCCTACCGAGGCCAGCGCGAGCCCGTGTGGCCCACCCGGCACGAATCGCCGTCTCCCGTCCAGGCCCACACGCGCGACCCAACGGGCATTGTCAAATCCGAGCGTTGCGAGCACTTCATTACCCTTATTGAAGTCGAGCCGGATCGTCCGAAGTTTCAGCGGATTCGGACCAAGCTGGTATATTACGCCAGAGAAACTACGAGCCCTCGCCGGTGTCAGCGAATTCGCAGGTTCCATCACTTCCTTCGATGCCGAGTCCAACGCACGCCGTAGCTTTCGCTGCCCAACACTGTTTTCAGGAATCGCCGCGCTGGACCGGATGGATCGAAAGAGAAACGGTGCGATTTCGTTGGTATTCGCGCCACCTCCAGTGAAAACGAGCACGATGTTCTCCTTGGGCAAGACACTGATCGGTTGACCGCCGCGGCCCTCCGCTTCAAAGATTGGTGGCCGCTCTGTATTGATCCTGTAACCGTACCCGACTCCGGAACGCACTGCGGTATGCTCTCGTGTTGCGTTCCTGACCCAGTCGCGCGAAAGGACCTGCCGGTCTCCCCACCTTCCCTCGTTCAGGAAAAGTAAGCCGGCTCTTGCCATGTCCGCCGGATGAAGGTGAAGGTCCCCCCATCCGTGGGATCTGCCCTTCGCATCTTCGGGCTGACATCCGAAAAGACGAAAAGTTTCCCGGATCAGGCAATACAGTCAACACACAGTGCGGCCCACGCTCAAAACACCACGCGCACTCCCAACTGAATCGACCGCCCCTGCGTCGCACTCGTGATCGTGCCAAACGCCGGTGCACCCAGAGCACGCGCCGGCGGAGCGAAATCCGGATGGTTGAACGCGTTGAAAAACTCGCCCCGAAGCTGAACGTAGTTCCTCTCCATGAAGTAGAAGTTCTTGGCCAGCGAGATATCGAACGACACGCGCCCGTCCGCCCGCAGCACACCCCGGCCCGCGTTGCCGAACGTGTACGGTGCCGGTTCCCCAAACGCCGTCGTATCAAACCACCGGTTCACCGTTCGCTCGGCACTCGGCAGGTTGCCGTCGCGAAGAAGGTTCGCCCGGTTCCCCCCAGCCGAAAAGCTGTTGGTGTTGTTCACCTGGGTCAGCACCGTGAACGGTCCGCCGCTCTGCATGTTGATGATCGAGCCAACCGTCCACCCTCCAGCCACCGGCGAATACCAATGGCCCCGCGGCTTCAGCGGCAACTCGTACACCGAACTCCACGAAAAACGGTGAATAATGTCCAAGGCGTCCGGCCCTTTATCGAGCCCCCGGTTATAAATGTCCATGAAAATCTGGTTATCGCCGAACAGATCGCCGCCGGCGCTGGTCGCATTGCCAATCGTGCGGGCGAACGTATAGGAACCCAGAAAGCTCAGCCCGTTCTTGAATCGCTTCTCCGCCCGGACCATGCCCGAATGGTAGTTACTCATCCCCACCGGCTCGGACGACGACGACACGTTGCCAAACTGCGGAAACGGCCGCCGCACCTGGGCATTCCCTGCCGCCATCAATTCGGGCCGCACCTGGTTGAGCTGAATCGCCGAACCCGGAATCTTCCGGCTCAGGTTCGCGACATAGGACACCTCCAGCACCAGGTCCTTCCAGAACTGCCGCTGCACACCCAGATTGAATTGCTGCGCGTAAGTCGTGGCGCGATTCGGATTGAAGTAGTCGACATTGGTATTGATCGCCTGCCCCACGCGCACCGCCCCGAACCGGTCGTCCAGAGGCTGGCCGCTCAAGCTCACGTTCGCCGGGCCGTTCCTCAGTACGAAAACCGGCGTCACGCCGTTGTCCGGCGACACCTGGCTCGCCGACCGTTCGAAGCCCAGCGACTGTCCGTTCACGCCGATATCCGGGCCGCCGAAGAAGATCCCGTAGCCGCCACGCACCACCATCGACTCGCTGCCCTTCGGCTTCCACGCAAAGCCGAATCGCGGCCCGAAGTTGTTCCAGTCCGTGTCGTAGGCCGACGTCCGCCAGCCGTTCACACCGAGAAACTTCACCACGCCCGGAGTGCCCGAAACGGGGTTCATCTGGAACAAATCGAAGCTGTTCATCCGATTGTTCTTGTCCATCAACGGCGTATCGATCTCCCAGCGCAGGCCAATGTTCAACGTCAGGTCCCGCGTCACCTTCCAGTCGTCCTGCACAAACGTCGCCAGATAGTAGTTGTACCGGTCCAGCACGTCGGTCTCGCGGAATTGAAACTGGTTCACGTAGCCGAGCAGAAAGCTCGCCAAACCGTAGCCCGTCTGCGCGTTGCCCGCCAGCCCCGTCGCGTTCGGCACAAAGTTGTATTGCCCCGAAATAATCGGACGATTCACATCCTTATTGATGCTCTTCCGTGCTTCGCCGCCGAATTTGACAAAATGCTTCCCCTTTACCCAGGTCCAGTTGTTGATGATCTGGTGCTGCCGGATGGGCGCCTGCTCGCGGAACGACGAGTTGCCGATGCCGCTGATGCCGGTGATGTTCAGCGCCGGGAACGCGCCCACCGGGACGTTCCTCAGTCCGATCTCCTCAATCACCTTGCTGCCGAACCCCGCGCTGTTGGCGATGAACTTGCGATTCGAAAAGCTGTAGCGCGTATCCATGATCAGGTTCGGCGTCCAGGTATGTGTATCGGCCGCGAGGTAACTGGTCTGCCACCGCGTGATCGGCCCGAACGGGTTGGTGGTATCGGCGATCGGGTTCGGCAACACGCTCGTCCAGTAGTAGGGATCATTGTTGTACACGAAGCGGAAATAGAAGCGGTTCCTGTCATTGAATGCGTGATCGGTACGCGCCGTGATGTTGTCGCGCGTGAACACCTGCGCGCGGTTCCCATTGAAGTTCTGCGCCCCTGCCACGTTGGTCGCGGGACGGTTCGGACTCGCGAAGTACGGCAGCAGTTTCAGCGCCACCGGATCCAGCCGCGACGCAGGAATCACATTCCCTGGGAACGGCGCCCGCCCCGCCGCTTCCGGATCGTGAATCGGAATCAGCCGGCCCGCCGTGTTGAAGGTCTGCGAAAAGTTCCCGCCCCGTTGCTCCGGCGTCGGCACCGTGAGAATCTGCGACTCCCCATCCGAGCGCCTCGTCCCTTCGTAACCCGCAAAGAAATGCGTCCGGTTCTTGATGATCGGACCGCCCAGCGTGCCGCCGAACAGGTTGTACCGCAGCGGCGCTTTCACTTTTTCCGTGCCCCGCGTCGGCGCGAAGAAGTTCGCAGCGTCCATCTTTTCATTCCGGAAAAACTCAAAAAGGCTCCCGTGGAAACTGTTGGTGCCCGACTTCGTTGTGCTCACCAGCAGCCCGCTCGCCGAGCCGCCATACTCCGCCGAATAGCCGTTCGACAACAGCTTGAACTCCTGAATCACTTCCACCGGAGGATCGATGTCCACCTGTGCCGACGCAATCCGCAGATTCTGGATGTTTCCGCCATCCAGCATGTAGCCGCTCTGGTACGACCGTCCGCCGGCGACGCTGAAGCGGGGTTTCGAGTTGTTCGCGTAGTCGACAAACACAACGTTACCCGACAAACGCACCAGTTCCAGCGCCCGCCGTCCCGCCAGCGGCATCTCCGCCACGGTCTTGCTCTCAATGAACTGGCCCACCGTCGACGAAGCGCTTTCAATCAGCGGCGCCTCGGCCGAAACCTCCACCGTCTCCGCGAGGTTGCCGACCTCCAAATGCAGGTCGATCTCCAGCACATCGGCCGTGCCAAGATCGATGCCCTTGCGTTCGTACCTCTTGAAGCCCGTCGCCGACGCCGTCAGGCTGTAACTTGCGGGCGTCAGAAACGGGAGCACATACACGCCCGCCTCATTGCTGACCACGCGTGTCGGAACCCCCGTGGATTCATTGCGCGCAATGACTTCCGCCTTCGGAATCACCGCGCCCGATGCGTCCACCACCCGGCCTGTGATGCGCCCTTGGGAAGTCTGCGCCCACGCGGCCGCGAGACTAAGTGCTGCCAGCAGGATGATACGAATCATTGCACCCTCCGTTGTCGAACTGATGTTACACAGATTCACTTACACATACTCAGCCGGAAACTTCCACGGGCGCCGGTACTGCGGCCGCGCGAGCTTCGCCGCCTGTTTGTCGCCCACAATCTTTCCGGTATTCGGATCGCAACGCAGCGAGCGCCCCAGTTGATACGACAGGTTCGCCAGCGTAATCGCAAGGTCCACCCGGTAGTGATAATTGACGCCGCAACTGGGCTCCTTCCGCGACTTCACCGAATCGAGCCACTCCCGCTCGTGCCCCGGCGAGGGCGGAATCGACTGCGGAGGCGGCGTCGCGTCGTTCAACAACTCGCCCTCCGGCACAATCTCGTGCTTACTGTAATCCGTAAACAAAGTCCCGTTCAGGGCGTGAAAATAAATACCAAGGCGCCGTGCCGGCTTACCGCGGCCGAAGTCGAACGCGAAGCTATTGGCGCAATTCATCATCCAGGTCAGAGTAAGATTCGGGTACTGCCAGACAATCTCCTGGGTGTCGGGCGCATCGCCATCATCACGAATCACATAACGCCCGCCGGTGCACTGCGTCACCGTTGGCACACCCAACTCCAGCGCCCAAATCGGCAGGTCGATGATGTGCGGCGCCATGCCGGGAGTCCAGCCTCGGGAGTAGTCCCAGAACGAACCATGTTCGTAACTGCCGGCGTAGAGAAGCGCGTTGAAGGATCGCGCCGGACCCGGGCCGAGCCACATGTCCCAGTCCACACCTGGAGGGGGATCCTGCTTGGGCGCGCGCCCGATGCCGTTTGCGCCCTGGTTCATGACGTTGAATGTCCGGACCACGCTCACCGGTCCCAGCCTCCCCGACCGGATCCATTCCACCACGCGCCGGTAATTCGACCCGGCGTGGATCTGCGTGCCGATCTGGCTGATCCGCTTGTGCCGGTTCACCGCGTTGCGCACCGCCAGAGTCTCCTCCGGGTACAGGGTCATCGGCTTCTGAAGGTAAATGTCCTTGCCGGCCTTCACCGCATCAATCGCCATCAGCGTATGCCAGTGCGGTGGCGACGCGATGATCACGGCGTCGACATCGCGGCGCGCCAGCAGTTCACGGTAGTCGGTGTGTCCGGTGGCTGTGCCCTGGTGGAGCTTCAAAGCGGCCTCGCGGCGTTCTTGCGATACATCGCAGATGGCCGTCACCACGACATCGGGATACTTGGCGCAGTTGGCGAGATTGGATCGCCCCATCCCGTTGACACCGATGATCCCGAGGTTGATGCGGTCGCTCGGCGGCGTCGCACCACCGCGTCCGAGCGCGGCGGCCGGCACCACGGTAGCCGCCTGCAATACCTGGCGGCGAGTAAGATCGGATGATTCCATGGAATTACTCCTCAGTAACTTCCCGCGCCGCCGCGATCATCGCATGGATGTTCTCCGGCGGCGTGGTGGAAGGGATGGCACAGCCCGCGTTCAGAATGAACCGCGGCGTGCCCGCG
Source organism: Bryobacterales bacterium (assembly GCA_016789785.1). The sequence goes on along the minus strand of JAEUQE010000010.1, from coordinate 67,254 downwards.
AACACGCACAACAAATCTCTGGTCTTCTCCGCGACCATCGATGGGGTACCAGCGGCGAGCACGCCACTCGGGTCGAGATTGCCGGCGAAGGCCGCGCGTCCGTCGAGCGCCGCCTGCGCCCGCTGCGGATCGGTCTTGTAGTCCAGTTCCAGACCGTCGGCGCCAGTCGAAACCATCCCGTCGAGAATGCGATCGGTCTTGCCGCAGATGTGCAGCAAGTAAGGCAGACCCAGTTCGTGGGCAGCCGCCACAATCCGCCGTTCGTACGGCAACGCGAAGTCGCGATACAGCCGGGGCGACACCAGGTCCGACCCCGCCCAACTGTCGCCGTTCGAGACCATGTGCACGCCCGTCCCGGCCATCAGGCGCACAAAACTCAGCGTGGCTTCCGTCGAGTATTCCAAAAGCCTATGTGCGGCCTCGTGACACTCCGGGTCCATCAGATCCATCATCCAGCTCTCGGGTGTACGCATCAGCGCCGCAAGCGAGTAAGGCGCCTGATCGCAATTACCGCGCAAGTACACCTCATCGCCAAAGTGGTCCTTCAGCAGCCGCGCTGCTTCCAGCCAAACTTGCACTCCCGGGTGTTCCTCAATCCGCGGCGGAGGAAGATCGGCCACTTCTTCCAGACTGTTCAGTTTGCCCGCCACACAACGGGCTGGCGTGTCTTCGGGATACTCCACCGGCACGCCCAGGGCGCCGGCCAGCGTGGCAGTGTCGATGTCGAGCACAATTCCGTCGTAGCCATAGCGCTCTACGGATTCAATGAAGCAACGTGCGATGGCCCGGGCATCGGAGCGGTATTCGCGCATGCTGATGCCGGCCTCGCGCGCCGCCATCATGAAGTTGTGCAGCATCACCGGAACTCGATCCGGCCGCTCGCCCCGAAGCGCAGCGGCGATCCTTTGATGCCCGTTCAACTCCGCCTCCCGCGTGAATTATACTGCGATGCGGGATTCCGCGTATGATGGCGTTGATGCCCGCGCCGTTGATCTCCGGGTCGGTGATTTCCGGCGCGGTCATCCGGAGCCGATCCCTCATGCCAACCAGAAGAGACTTCCTCGCGATGGCAGGCTTGGCCGCTACCGGAGGCCCCCTGCGCATTGCCGACACCAAAGGCGAAAAGATCGCTGTCACTTCCGGCGGCGCCACGCTGCTCGAATACCGTTACAGCACCGCCCGTCCGAAGAGCTATGTCCATCCGCTGTGCCTGCCGGGAGGCAAGCCCGTCACTCTCGATGGCCCGCACGATCACGTGCATCACCGCGGCCTCATGGTCGCATGGTCGGAAGTGAACGGCATCGATTTTTGGGGCGAGGTCAATCCGGCTCGGCACGGCCAGATCGTGCATCAGAAGTTCGAACGTTTGCGCGAGCGGCCTGATGCCGAAATCGTAGCCGTCAATCATTGGATCGCCGAGGGCAAACTGCTGTTGACCGAACGCCGCACCGTGCGTGTGCCGCTGCCTTCTCCCGATGGCCTGTGGCTCGACTGGATCACGGAGGTGACCGCCGCCGGGCCCGTCAAACTGGCGGCCGGTTCACACCCCTACAACGGACTCGGCATCCGCGTCACCCCTGAGATGGACGGCGGCGGCGTGCTGAATTCGAACGGCACCACAACCATTGAGAAGGCCAACGGCGAGGCCGCTACGTGGTGCGCCTATCACGGCGCGGGCGCGGGCGTGGCGTTCTTTGATCATCCCAGCAACCAGCGTCATCCGAACCCGTTCTTCGTCATGAACAAAGCCTTCGGCTACATGAGCGCGGCGCCGACGTTCTACAAGCCGTTCGATCTCGCCGCTGGCCAGTCGATCCGTTTCCGCTGGGGCGTTCTCGCCTTCGCCGGCGAGCCTCGCAAGGAGTTGTTCGATCGCAAGTTCCGTTCCTGGAAGGAGAGCCGATGAGCAAGAGATTTGGCGCCGCCATCCTCCGCGCGGGCGCGGGCGTGGCGTTCTTTGATCATCCCGGCAACCAGCGCCATCCGAACCCGTTCTTCGTCATGAACAAAGCCTTCGGCTACATGAGCGCGGCCCCGACGTTCTACCAGCCGTTCGATCTCGCCGCCGGCCAGTCGATTCGTTTCCGCTGGGGCGTTCTCGCCTTCGCCGGGGAGCCTCGCAAGGAGTTGTTCGATCGCAAGTTCCGTTCCTGGAAGGAGAGCCGATGAGCAAGAGAATTGGCGCCGCCATCCTCGGCACCGGCGACGTGTCCGGAGAGCACATCCGCGCCTATCAGCAGAACCCGCACACCGAGGTGCGCGCCATCCTGAGCCGCGACCGCAACCGCGCCGAAGCCAAAGCCCGCGCGTTCGGCCTCACGAATTGCAGAGCGTACACGGAGTTGGATGAGTTGCTGCGCAACGACGAGATCCACATGGCCTCTATCTGCACGCCGCATCATCTGCACGTGGAGCAGGGCATCGCCTGCGCGCAGAGTGGACGGCACGTGATTGTGGAGAAGCCGGTGGCGCTCGAACTCGAAGGTCTGCGCAAACTGGATGCGGCGATTCGCGATGCGGGCGTGCGCAGCGTGGTGAGCTTCGTGCTTCGCTGGAACCCGCTGTTCGAAACGATTCGCGCGATCCTTGCCGGTGGCGACATCGGCGACGTCTTCTATGGCGAGGTGGACTACCTCCACGGCATCACGAAGGACTTCGGCCTGTACCCGTGGGTGAGCAAGCGCGCGTTCGGCGGCACTGCGCTGCTGACGGCCGGCTGCCATGCGGTGGACGGCTTGCGCTGGTTCATCGGGAAGGAAGCCGTGGAGGTCTTTGGCTACGCGAATACGAGCGCGGGCAACCCGCTCGGCTACGAGTACGAGCCCAACAGCGTCACGCTCGTGAAGTTCGCCGATGGCACGATGGGCAAGGTGGCTACGTCAATCGAGTATGTCGCGCCCTACACGTTCCCCATCGTGCTGATGGGCAACCGCGGCACCATTCGCGACAATCGTCTGTTCACGAAGCGCTGGCCCGGGCAGACAGGCTGGGCGGCGATCCCCACGATTCTGCCTGATAGCGGCTCAGTGACGCATCATCCCTTCGTGCCGCAGATCAACCATTTCGTGGAGTGCGTGTTGAGCGGCACCGAGTCGCACTGCAACGTGGCTGATGCCGTAAAGACTCACGAGATCTGCATCGCGAGCGAGATGTCGCGGCTCGAAGGCCGGCCGGTCAGCCTGCCTCTGCCGTGAGCCTCGGACGCGGTCGCGAAGGGTGGCGTTGGCACGCGAGCCTCGCGCTCGCTTGAAACATTCTTGGCGGAAAATGTCGCGGCCCCGTTCCGCAAGAAATTCGACCTATGCGAGAATCTCGTTCACCACCCGTGCCGGAAACTCGTCCGTGATGCGCTCATGACGGCCATCGCGCTGAAACGTGAGATCGCGGTGATTCATGCCAAGCAGGTGCAGCACGGTCGCGTGGAAGTCATGCACGCTGACCTTGCCTTCTGCGGCGCGATAGCCGATTTCGTCCGTGGCGCCGTAGGTGTAGCCGCGCTTTACTCCGCCGCCAGCCATCCAGATGCTGAAGCCGGAGGGACCATGGTCGCGGCCGGCTTCGGCGCCCGGCGCTTGCGCAATCGGCAAGCGCCCGAACTCGCCGCCCCACACCACCAAGGTCGAGTCGAGCAAGCCGCGCTCCTTCAGGTCGCGAACCAGTGCGGCGGCGGGGCGGTCCGTCTTGCCGCAAGCGTACTCCAGACCTTCCCAGATCTTGTTGTGGTTATCCCAGATCTGTCCCTCAATGTAGATCTGAATCAGACGGACGCCGCGCTCCACCAGACGCCGGGCCATCAGGCAGCGTTTCCCGTACGATGCCGTGCGCTCGTCATTCATCCCATAAGCTTCCTTGGTGGACTCGCTCTCCTTGCTCAGGTCGAGCGCATCGGTCGCTTCCATCTGCATGCGCGCGGCTAACTCGTAGTTGGCGATGCGGGCCTGTAACTCCACGTTGCCGGGATGACGGTCGCGATGCGAGGCATCCATGCGGTGCAGCAGGCTGCGGCTGAGATCCACAATGCCCGCCGGATCTTCGGCCTTGGCGTGCAGGTTCAGAATCGGCGAACCTTCGGACCGCACGCGTGTCCCCTGATAGACAGCCGGCAGCCAGCCGGATTGCCAGTTCTGAATGTAATTGATCGGCGGACCCTTGGGATCATCCAGCACCACATACGCCGGCAGGCTCTGGTTTTCTGAACCCAGCCCATAGGTGATCCACGACCCAAGCGACGGGCGAGTGGGCAGGATGCGGCCGCCGTGCATGAGAAACAGCGCCGCTTCATGCGCCAGGTGCGTCGTATGCATGGAGCGGATCACCGTGATCTCATCGGCCACCTTGCTGAGATGCGGCAGAGCTTCCGAAATCTCCACACCCGATTGCCCGTGCCGGCTGAACTTGTAGCGCGAGGGCATGAGTCCGCCGGTTTCCCGAACCGCGCGCACCTCCGAGGCGAGATCGCGGCCCGGCGCCTGACCGGCATGTTTCTCGAGCGCCGGCTTGTAGTCGAACAGATCCACCTGGCTGGGGCCGCCGTTCTGAAAAAGCTGGATGATGGCCTTCGCCTTGGGTGCGTGATGGGGCTTCTTCGGTGTGAGGTCGTACAGCCGCGGTTGGGCCAGCAGATCTTCGGCCAGCAGCGAGGCGAGCGCGGTGCCCATCAGGCCATCGGAGATGCGGGAAAAGAAATCGCGTCGAGTCGGCATGGTGGTCCCTTAATCGAGATAGAGAAACTCAGCGGAGTTCATGAGCGTATGGCAGATGGTGGCGAGCGCGAGCCAGCGGGCGCGGCTTGCCACTGGTTCGGCCGGCTTGTCCATTTCCAGTTTGCGCGTCCACTCCGGGATGGAGCGTTCCATCGTTTCCCGAGCGGCCTTCAATTCATCGGGTGTGGGCTTGCGGGCCAGCGCCAGCAAATACGCGCGTTCGATTTGAGCGCCGGGCTGATCGCCCACAGCGTCGGCAATGCGGCCCGCCATGAAGCGTGCGTTCTCGCGCACCAGATCGCTGTTCATGAGATGCAGCGCCTGCGAGGACACCACGGACTGGCCGCGCTCGACGCAATTCGGATTCATGAATGGCTGATCGAAGGTATCAAGCAAGGAGATGGGCTGAGTCCGCCGCTGCGCGACATAAATGCTCCGGCGGCGGCTTTCCGTAATCACCTCGCCATCGGGCAATTGTTTCACTTTATCCGGTGCACCGAACTGCTTCGTGTCGAGCCGGCCGGCGATGTGGAGGATCGTGTCGCGGATGGACTCCGCGTCAATGCGGCGCAGCGGGAATCCGCCTTCGCCGGCCTGCTGGCGGTAAGCGGCCGATGTCATGATGAGCCGGTGCATCGCCTTCACGTCCCATCCGGTGCGCACGAACTCAGTGGCCAGCCAGTCGAGCAGAGGCTGATTGTCCGGTGCTGCTCCCATGCGTCCAAAGTTGCCGGGCGTGCTCACCAGCCCTTTGCCGAAGTGATGCTGCCAGATGCGGTTCACCATCACGCGGGCGGTGAGCGGATGATTGGGATGGGTGAGCCACCGGGCGAGCGCGAGACGGCGGCCGGACGAATGATCGAGCGGCACGGGGCGATACTCCGGCAGGCCGGCGCTCATCACCGACGGCGGACCGGGCGCCACCAGGACACCGGGACTGGCCGCGTCACCACGGTAGAGAATGCGAGTAGGCGGAGGCTCGGGGCCCAGATCGAACAACGCGCGGATGAGCGGCGGTTGCTTGCGCTGCTCACGCTCCTTGCGGATCTTCGCGGCCAACGCCTCCCGCTCCTTCTTCTGCGCCGGATCGGATTCCTTCAACTTGCGCAGCTCCGCTTCGAGTTCCTTGATACGCGCGTCGATTGGCGCGTTGTGCGCCACCGCCGCTTCATACTCGGGCGTCGCCTTGGCGATGTAGTAGCGGGTGTTCTTCTCGTCGCACCTGGCGCCCACCCCGCCACAGGGGAATTCGCCGGGCAGCCACGAATAAGGATCGAACGCCGGGGTGAGCACCGCGACCAGACGATAGTAATCGCGCGTGGGAAGAGGATCGTATTTGTGATCGTGGCAACGCGCACAGCCGAGCGAGACGCCCATCACGGCGGACCCGAGGATTTCGAGCTGCCCCGCGATCACGTCCATCCGTTCGGGAATGAAGTTCTGCTCGGTGCTGTTGGTGCCGTCCGGCGCCATGCGCCAGAAGCCCGTGGCCGCCAGCAGATCCATGTGCCCGGGAGTGAGCTGTTTCACTGCGCGGTGATCGAACAACTCATCGCCGGCGATCTGTTCGGTGAGAAAACGGTCGAAGGGTTTGTTCTGCTCGAAGGCGCGAATCACGTAGTCGCGATAACGCCACGCGTTCTTGCGTTCGAGGTCGGAGTTGTTTCCACCTTCGCTATCGGCGTAGCCCACGGCATCGAGCCATTGGCGTGCCGAGCGTTCGCCGTATCGCGGCGAGGCGAGCAACCGGTCGAGCAGCGCCTCGTAGTTGTTGTCGTATTGTGCAATGTCCTCGGGTGTGGGCGGCAGTCCGGTGAGATCAAAGAAGGCGCGCCGGAGCAGGGCTTGGGAACTGGCCGCTGGGAGCTTCGCCGCGAGAAATGCGTCGATGGGATGATTGGAAGGTTTCGGCAGTGGACTGCGCCGCGGCGTTTGGAACGACCAGAAAGAACGGTCCTTGCCGGTGACGGCGGTATCGGAGGCAACGGTCACTTCCACCGGCTGCTCATTGTCCTGCCGGGCGCCATCGGCGATCCACTGTTTCACTTTCGCGAACTCATCCTCGGTGAGTCCGCGGACCGAATACTGCTCCTGCAGCTTGGGCGGAGGCATCTGCTGCGCGCCGATGCGCTTGACGAGGAGGCTCGCTTCGGGATCGCCGGGCACGATGGCCGGGCCGGACTTGCCGCCTTTCCGCATTGATGCAAAGGTGCGCAGATCAAGCCCGGCTTGCTGATCGCGGCGCCCATGGCACACCCAACATTTCGCGCTCAGAATGGTTTCGACGTCGCGCTGGGCTACTTGCGGACGGACCGAGCCCGCCTGCTCGCCCGCATTGAGCGCGCCTTCATCAATCCACTGCCGGACGATGCCGAGTTCGTCGGCGGTAAGCTTGGGGCCGGCGAGTGGCATCTTTCCCGATGCGGCCAGGGTCAACAAGAGGCTGTCGTTCGACTTGCCGGGGATGACCGCGGTTCCCGACTTGCCGCCTTTGAGGAGTGCGTCGCGCGTGGTGATCGACAGGCCAGCCTGCGCAGCCTTCTCGCCGTGGCAGCTCATGCATTTCGCGCGCAGGATCGGGAGAACCTCTGTCTCGAAGCGAGGGGCGGCGGTGGCAGAGGACACCAGCGCAAGCACGATGAAAAGGATGTGGGCGGTCCAGTTCGGCATGAAGGCGTTTCGCTTATCATACTCCAGCTTCCTTCGTGACCAGATGCTCACCGGGTTTGTCAGCGGGTGTTCGGTGGCATCGATCGCGAACTCGGCACCCTCAGTCGCTGGTGAGTCCGTGACTACGGCTCGAAGAAGGCGCCCAAGCGAAGCCCTCACGGTTCGGCGGGCTTCGCGCCGAAGTCCTTCATGCCCAGGATCTTGAGGAGGGCTCGAATCGTTTCGCCGCGATCAACCAATACTGCGGCCAGCAGCCGTCCGAATCTGTCTCTCCGTAGTAGTTCCACGTCTTGCTTGTAAGATTGGCGTGGGGCCGTTCGACAGCGCTTGCTCCATTTCTTACGCCCTGACCCGTGCGCCCGATCTTTATCGTCAAAAACGATGGCCCAACGCTGCTGCACCAAAGTGGTGCATAATGGTGCCATGAGAGCGGAAACGAAGACCGTGCGCCAGAGCGTGAGCTTGCCCGCCAAAACAGCGACCCAGGTTCGAAGCATGGCAAAGTCGCGGAGGCTGAGTACGGCTCGCATGCTGGTTGAGCTGATCGAAAATGGTATCGATGCCGAAAAGCGCAGGCAACAGGAGTTCTTTGAACTCGCCGAGCGTTTCCGCAACGAGGCCGACCCGCAAGAGGCGAAGCGCCTCGGAGATCAAATGGGCCGTTTGGTCTTTGGCGGATAGATGGCGAAGATCGAGCGCTGGGACAACTTTCCAGACGCAGTTCGGCAGCATCTGGTTGAGCGCATGCGTGATCGGTCGATCAGCATAGCCGACCTGAATCAGTTGCGACTCTGGATGGAGACTCGACCCGAGGTTCCCGAAGGCGACTGGTACAAGGACTTCGGATCATTCAAGATCTGTGGTAGCGGCTCGTTGGCGAGAACTTTTCTGACGCGCGGGCAGGTCGCAAAGGGTCAGAAGCTCTGATCGAATGGACTGCAATCGTCGTTTCGGCAATCACCAGGCCGAACATCACGCACTACGTTGAGGCAAGGCGCTTCAGATGTTGTCTGAGTACCAGATCATGAGAGCAGCGAAAACCGCTGCCCCGATTGCGAGTCCGAGACCGATTTTGGCGCCTGTGCTTTTTTCCCGTTTGACGGACGTCACATCTTGGAAGTTAACTCGCTGATCCACCGCAGACCCGCTTCTCGATACGCGCAGGACGAAAAAGTCGTCGGTCATCGATGCGAGGCGGCCCTGGATCGTACGGCCGTTCCGCAGTTTGACAGTGAGCCGCGAATTGGGGCTGAGACGCAACAGTTGAGACCTGACCGGATCGCTCGTTGGCTGCGCCGGCACAGCCCGATCTTGGCTGCCCGCGGCGAGCATCGACGCGAGGAGGAAAATTGCGATCCGTCTCAAGTGCTCAAGTCTCAAGTGCAACGTTCAAACGTTCGACACCCTTGGTCCGGCTAGTGGCTGCACAGCCACGCTCCCCCAAAGTCGCGCAGCGTTGCGCCATTCATCCCGGATCACGCGCAAACCGGAAACAACGCAGGTGCCCCGGATAGCTCCTGTTGCTGTTGACGTCACGGGACGCGGCGAGCGTGTACCTACGTCACACCTGGCACTCGCCGTCGGGAGAGGCAATCACAACCGTGTAGCCGTCCGGATCCTTGATCCAGAATTCGCGATGATTGGGCCCGCCGTCTCCTTCGGGCGGATTGCGGTGGACCTCGAGCACTACGGGCGCATGCAGCGCGCGGGCGCGCCCGACAGCCGCGTCGAAATCATCGATTTCAAACCACACCAGGACCCCGTTGCCGATCGGCAGCGCCGGATCACCGATATTGCCGTGATGGTGTGCCACATCCCAAGCGTGGAGTTGCAGGATCAAGCCATCACTGCCATATTCGGAGTGATGGAGCTTGGGGTCGGCGAGCCGTTCGTACTCGCGTCCACCATGCGCGCTCTTGCACCCGAGCAATTGCTGGTAGAACCGGCTTGAGGCCTCGACATCACGGACCACAAGTAGGGGCTGTGCACGCATAGTGGCAGCATAGCACTCATGCCGGGGACAGTCGCCAAGGGATCTCAGGACTCGCGCCAGCCCGCGGTACCAGTGAGCTGCGGACTGAAGCCGCCTTTGGGTACGCAGTCCGCAGGGTCCTCGTCCACCGGACCTTTGCGACCGCGAGCCGTGCAGCACGCCTCGAAGCTGTGCAGACTCTCCGCCAACCGCGCCAGACCTGCGATCCTCGCGTTCCGGGCGGATCAGGAAGCGAAAGCCGCCGGCAAATTCGTCTCGCTAACAAGTTCGCAATCTCGACATGACGGGGGACGGCTTCGGCGTGCCCAGTCTGCGGTGGCGCCGGAGGTGGCGAAGGAGGGTGTCGCGCTTCATCCGACAACGACGAGTTCTTGCTTTGCCTAGGGAGGAAGCGACCGCAACGACTCCTGCCGCCGGTGTTCGAGAATGAGGGCGATGGCTTCCCTCAAGTTCGCGAGGCACTCGTCGCGGGTCCGGCCTTGCCCATTTGCGCCGGGAACCTCCGCGCACTAGGCGATATGCCACGGGCCGTCCTGCTCAACGATTGCAGTGAATTCATTGCGTATCGTCATATTCGACCGCCGCACAGGCTGTACCTACTCATGGCGGCCTTATGTTCGAACTGTGAGGCGTACCGGGTGCGCCGGCCTCGGTGCCCATCGGGGTCGCCACCCAGCGGCACCTATTCTGACGCGGCCATGCTCAGCAGCAAGCTGTCGTTCGACCTGCTCGCGCGTGGCGCTTGTCGGCGACGTCAGCGGCAAGGGCCTGAAGGCCGCCATGCTGGTGCCGGCCGCTATCGGAGCCTTTCGCCGGGAGAAGTCCTCATCGCCCGGCGAGATACTGGCTGGGCTCAACGAGGCGTTGCTGGGACAAGGAGGATTCGTAACCTGCTGCTGCGTCCGCTACGCGCCCGGCGGCGAACTCACCGTCGCCAGCGCCGGACATCCCGCCCCGTATTGCGACGGCCGCGAAGTGGAGGTCGCAGCGAGGCTGCCTTTGGGCGTGGTGGCGGACGCCGATTGGGAAGAGAACCGTATGAACCTCGCGCCTGGATCGCAGGTCACCTTGGTCTCCGACGGCGTTGTGGAGCCGAGAATGCCCAGCGCGAACTCTTCGGCTTCGACCGGACGCGTGAGATCTCGACGAAGTCCGCTTCTGAAATTGCCGAGGCCGCCAAGGCGTGGGGCCAGATCGACGACATTGCCTAATCACGGTAAGGAGGATCGCGTGAGTCTAATCGGCCAACGGGTCCCACACAGCGCCGAGGTCCAGGACGAGTCCCTCCACCGGACCTTCGCCAGCCACGGAGAAAACTCCGGAGCGCGTCTCGGCCTCGAAGCCGGGACGATAGATTTCGACGGTCCGCGCGTCGGGATCGATCAGCCACGCCAGCTGCGCGCCGTTGGCCAGCCACTCCTCCATCTTGTCGCGCAGCACGCGAATCCGGTCGGTCTGAGATCGAAGTTCAATGACGAAGTTCGGGCATACCGGCCAATAGCGGCTGAAGGCGGCCGGATCGATGTCTTGGATTCGCTGCTTGAAGATCCAAGCCGCGTCCGGCGAGCGACGAGCCGTGTTGGGCAACAGCCATCCGGTAGACGAATCAAACGCAATGCCTCGCTTGTCTTGACGGGCCCAGTTCGCCAACTGGCGGCTAATCTCATTGTTCCGCGCTCCGGTCCAGGTGAAGGTTTGCGGCATGATGATCAGTTCGCCGTGGGCGGACAATTCAAGATTGAGATCGGAATGCTCCGCGCACAATTGCGCAAAAGCCTCGTCGGTCATGGGACCGACGCTCAAGACAGCGGGCAGGTGGGCTTCATCAATGACGAACGCCATGACCAATATTATATGACGGAGCCTGAAAACGAAATCGCCAAGGCATGGGGACGGAACGACGACATCACCGTGGTGATGGTGCGGAGACTTTCTTGAAGTACTTACTCTTTCTATTGATCGCGGCTTCTCTCAACGCGCAAGTTACACTCGAAGGCCCGTGGCAGATGACCCGGCAGGACTCCCCCGTCCTCGCCCTGCCGGAAACTGCCGGCGGCGATTGGGCGGAGGTCCAACTGCCTTGGAAGGAGCGGCCCGCGAGCGGCATCTTCTGGCTGCGCAGAACGGTGACGCTGGACGCTGGGCTAGCGGAAGCCGCGCTGGTGGTGGGCCGTCCAGCTTTGAAGTCTACGTCAATGGCGAACGGGTCGGGACCGTTCCTGGTTTTGGCAGCCGGATTGTCGAAGTCTGGTGGCTTCGTCGTTTCGTCTGCCCCGCGGTCTCCCTGCGGGACCGGCCACCGTTGCCTTGCGCTGCTGGGAGATCAAGGTCTGGTGGGCGGCTGCGTTTGACGAGGGCGGCCCCTACCGGTTGGGCACTCCAGCGATAGCCGAAGCGGCACTGGATCGCTTCTGTGGTCGCTGATCAGGCCTGGCCCGCTTCGCTCATCTGATTTGGTCCACCCCCGAGGCTTGAGAGGATGGCGAGTTGCGGATTCGCTTCGCCTCACCCCGACTTGCGCGCACGCGGCTCTTCGGCGTCGATCGTTTCGCGAGACTCCGGAATCCGGCCCTGATCGTTCGTCTGCTCGATCCACTGATTGAGCGCCTTGCTCAAACGGTCGAGCGTTTTCTTGTGCTCGGGCTTTGAGGCAAGGTTGTTCACTTCATGCGGATCGGCCTCAAGGTCGTAGAGTTCGAAGTCCGGGCGCCGCTCCGCCATCCATTGCGCCTGCACCGCGTTGAGCTTGGAAGAGGCGTGAAGTTCCTTGATCACTTTCTGCGTGGGATAGCTGTTGGTGATGTATTCGTTGAATTGCGTGTAGGGCCGGTCCGGCAGGAAGTTGCGAATCAGTTTGTAGCGGCCGTCGCGCACGGCACGAATGCGGTCCACCGTCATGTCGCAGCGGTCGCGCGCGGTGAAAACCATGCCGCGCGGCTTCGCTTTCGCGAACAGCGATTGGCCATGCAGCAGGGCCGGCTTTTCGATACCGGCAACATCCATCGTAGTGGCCGTGATGTCGAGGGCGATCGCCGGATCCTTGCGGACCGTGCCTGGCTTGGTCACTCCGGGCCAGCGAACGAGCAACGGCACCTGCGTGCCCGGATCATAGAGCCACTGCTTGCCTCGCAGCAGGCAGCGGCCATTGTCGCCAAAGACGAAAATCACCGTGTTGTCGAGCACGCCGTCGCGCTTCAGTGCATCGAGCACAGCACCCACCTGCATGTCCCAAAGGTTCACGGCATCAAGGTAGTTCGCCACCTCGTCGCGCACCACGGGATGATCTGGGTAGTAGGGCGGCAGTTCGACCTTGGCCGGGTCCACCAGACGCGGCTGCTTCCTCGCCATCGGCCACATGGGCCCTTTGTGCGGCGCTGTGAAATTGATTTGCGCGTAGAAGGGCTGACCCTTGGCGCGCTGATTCCAATGGGTGCCCTGAAAGGGCTTCTCGTCGAGCTTGAAGTTGAAGTCGGTTTTGCCGGAGCCGCGCACACCGCCGGCGATGTCGGTGACGTTGGCCGTGAAGTAGCCCGCATCGCGCATGCGGTGGGAGATCAGCCGCACGCCCTCGGGCAGATGGTAGTTATCCTTGCGATGGCTGCGATGATTGTGCGTGCCGGTGGTGGTTTGGTAGACGCCCGTATTCCACCCCGACCGGCTTGCCGAACAGACAGGCGCGGTGGTGAAGCAATGCGTGAAACGCACACCTTCACTGGCGATCCGATCGGCATGTGGCGTGTGCACCAGCGGATGACCGTAGCAGCCCAGTTGCGGGCCGAGGTCATCACCGAGGATCCATAAAACATTCAGGCGGTCTTTTGTATTTTGCGCGCGTAGGTTGAGGAAGGGTGCGGTCGGCAAGGTGAGTGCGGATCGTCGCGTGAGTTTCATCTCAGTTCACTTCTATCACGCTGCGAGTTCTCGCGCCCATCGGCGGGCAGGAGGTGAAGGTTCAACAAAGGTTCCGCAAGCGGGTCACCAAATCTTCTCAACGTTTCCCCTCGCCATCCGATGAGACATGAAAGCATGCAGGCGGAAACCTATCTCACGGCGGTCATTTCGCCGAACCGGCATCACCACGAGTGCCTTGCCGCGGCGCTGGAGGAGGAACAATCCATCGAGTCCTTCTGGACTTTGGCGGACTATCCCGAACCGCAGCAGACAATCGAGATCCTGTCGAAGGCGCGGTCGGGAGCGATCGTATTCCTCGATTTCGCGGACCCGATCCGGTCGGAACTGGTGGCACGCCACCTTGCCGAGGCGGAAGGCCGGACCGTTGTGATCGCCATTCACCACGCGCCGCAAAGCTCGGCCCATGTGTTTGAGCTGATCCGCATGGGTGTGCAGGAAGTGCTCAATACGCCTCTCAAAGTACGTGACGTGCAACGGGCGTTTCAGCGGGCCCGGCGCAAGTTGTCGCCGCACTCCGACGGTCCCGAACACGAGGCGAACCTGTATGCGTTCCTGCCCGCCAAGCCGGGAGTGGGAGCGACGACCATCGCGGCGCATTCCGCCGCGGCGGCGAGCCGGCTGGGGAATGAGCGCACGCTGCTGGTGGACTTTGATCTGCAACTTGGCATGACTTCGTTCCTGTTCAAGCTGCACGGGGAACACTCGGTGCTGAATGCGTTGAGCATGAGCGGACAACTGAAAGAGCTATGGGACCAGATGGTCAGCAAAGTTGGCATGCTGGACGTCCTCGGATCGGCGCCGGTGCAGTTCGGGCGCGAGTATCCGGGCGGAGGGGCGGGGGCGCTCCTTGACTTCGCGGCTTCGCGTTATGGTGTGGTTTGCGTCGATCTGCCGGGTGAGATGCGCGACCACGAGTTGCAGACGCTCGCCCGCGCGCGGGAGATCTTTCTGGTATGCACGCCCGACGTCGGCAGTTTGCATTTGGCCAAGGCCAAGGTCGATCTGCTGCGCCAACTGGAAGCGGTATCGCGGGTATGCGTGATTCTGAATCGCGCCCAGAATCGTGGCTCGGTTTCGATTGCAACGGTTGAGGATGTGCTTCAGCTTCCTGTGCGCTACACTCTGCCGCCAGCCGAAAGAGAGATCACCGGGGCTACTCATCTCGCCATTCCGATTGATGGGAAGTCACCCATCGGCAAACAGTTCGAAAACATCGGCCGCCGAATGATTCCAGCCACGTGCAAGAAACCTCAGGAGGAGGCCCGCAAGGAGAAACGTCCGCGAAGTTTCCTTGAGTACTTCTCGCTGACGCCGGTGAGGGAACGGACCGCGGGGTGGAATCGATGAATCCAACTCAGGAGCATGGCGCATTCACGGAGTTGCTGCTGCACCGGCTCGGGACCGGAGTCCGCGAGACGCTGCACAACCTGATGGGTCTGGTGGAGCTTGCCATGCAGGAGCCCCTCACGGCGGCGCAAGCGGAACATCTGTCGCAGTGCCGCACGCTCTCGGACCGTCTGCTCCGCGTGGCCAATGATGTGGCTGAACTAGCTACCCCTTACGACTGGCCGGCGGGCGAGCCGGCGGTGAGTCTGGCCACAATGGTGGAGGAGTTATCGCGCATCGCGCAAGCCCGGGCGGAGCACCGCGGACTCATCTTCCGGCTGCATGTTGACGGCAATGTGCCGGCCGATGCGGTGGTCGACGGTTTTCTCGTTCCGGACATGATTCACCGGCTTCTGGAGAACAGCCTGCACGCGGCCCAGTCCGGCTGTGTCCAACTCCGCGTGTGCAAGGAGCCGATGGCCGGAGCAAGCGACTCGCTCTTGTTTGAAGTGGCCGATTCCGGAACTGGATTCCCACCCGGCATCTGCTCCGGAGGCCGGGTGCCGATGAGCCTCGAGCAGAATCGCGGGCTCGGCCTGGCTGTGGTCCGGCGTCGCGCCGAAGGTTTGGGCGGCTCGTTCCGGATCGCCTCTTCCAGTCCCGAGGGCGCGGTGGTTCAGCTCCGTATCCCGCTGCGGCAGGCGCAAACGCAGATTGCCCCAAGGCCTCATCAGAGCGCCATGCCGCTTCGAGTCCTGGTAGTGGAGGACTGCGACGAAAGCTATTTGCTGTTCCAAACGTACCTCTCCGGCAGCGGCCACGAGATTGTCCGCGAAGTGGACGGCGCGCGGGCGGTCGGCCGGTGCCAGCACGAGGTCTTCAATCTGGTGGTGATGGATGTCAACATGCCGGTGATGGATGGCTATACCGCGACGCGCGCCATCCGCGACTGGGAGACAGTGCACGCCCGCACACGCGTACCGATCGTTCTGCTTTCGGCGGACGATCCGAGCAGGCAGAAACGGCTCGGCGCCGCAGCGGGCTGTTCGGGCTACCTTACGAAACCGATTCCGAAGGCGGATCTGCTCGCCGCGTTGGATTATTACGCCACCTGAGGGAAGGCTCGCGTGGATCGATTCCGCGCGGGTATGCAGCGTGCAACGCCTGCTGTTTTCCTTTTCGCCCACTGTTGTCAGGAAGGCTTCCGACCACAGACAATGAACCCATGCCCGCAGCACAGCAGAACCCACCCGCGCCGGTTGGCGGAGAGTCCGGACTCAAGTCGCATCCGCCGGGATTGACCACGCTCTTCTTCACGGAGATGTGGGAGCGGTTCAGCTACTACGGCATGCGCTCGATCCTCGTGCTGTTCATGGTGGCGCCGGCGATTCAGGGTGGCCTCGGGTTCGATACGCGTCAAGCCGCGTCGCTCTATGGCACCTACACCATGGCCGTGTACCTGCTGTCGGTGCCCGGCGGCTTCATTGCCGATCGATTCCTGGGCGCGCGCCGGGCCGTGCTGGCCGGAGGCGTCGCCATTGCCTGCGGGCAGTTCGCCATGGCGGTGCATACGCTGCCTTTCTTCTATGGAGGGCTGTCGCTGATCGCGGTGGGCACTGGGCTTCTGAAGCCGAATATCAGCACCATGGTTGGCGCGCTGTACCGGAAGGAGGATCCGCGGCGGGACAGCGGGTTCTCGATTTTCTACATGGGGATCAACGTGGGTGCGGTGATGGCTCCGCTGGTCTGCGGCTGGCTCGCGGAGAGCGCCGCGTTCAAGCAATGGCTCAGCGCAAGAGGCTTCGATCCCGCGCAGAGCTGGCACTGGGGATTCGCGTCGGCGGGGGTGGGAATGCTGCTTGGGCTCGCCGTGCTGCTCATCCATTGGAACCGGCTACCGGGAACGGGTGAGCGCAAGGCAGGCGCGGCGAAAGCAGCGGAAACGCACGCGCCGTGGACCCCGGGCGACACGGGCCGGGTAATGGCGATCGGCATTTTGTTCGCATTTACGATTTTATTTTGGGCGGCTTATGAACAGAAGGGCGCAAGTCTGAATCTTTTCGCCAAGCAGTTAGTGCGGACGCAGTTGTTTGGATGGGAATTCCCGGCGAGCTGGCTGCAATCGCTGACGCCGTTCTATGTGATCTTACTCGCGCCGGTGTTTGCGAGGATGTGGATCCGGTTGGGCGACCGGCAGCCCTCGGGTTCGCGGAAGTTCGCGCTGGGCCTGCTGTCGATCGGCTGTGCGATGTGCCTGCTGGTGCCGGCGTCGGCGATGACGGCGGATTCCAAGATCAGCCCGATGTGGCTGGCGGCGGTGTATCTGCTCGACGTAATCGGCGAGTTGTGCCTCAGCCCGGTGGGATTGAGCATGGTGACGAAGCTGTCGCCGCCGCAGGTGGTCGGCCTCATGATGGGGGCATGGTTCTTCGCGACGTCGCTTGGCAACAAACTGGCGGGGTACATTTCGGGGTTCTTTGTGGCCAACGATCCGGGAGCGCTGATGACGATGTATGGCGGGATTGGGGTGACGCTGCTGGTTGCGTCGGCGGTGCTGGCATGGGCGGCGCCGAAGATCGAAGGGATGGCGGGGCGGTAGGCCTGGAGAGTTTGTTGAGGTGCGTGCCCCTTGCTCTTGGCGAAGCCCTGCGGTAGAGTGTAGCGGTGCTATCGACGCGGCGGATTGCACTCGGGGCTTTGCTCTTCGTGGCGACGGCTGTCTATGCCCAGCGCGGCATGCGAGGCTTCCGCAGCTACGATGACGACGATGTCCCCATGCCCGCCGATGCCGGCGAGAAGACGGAGTTTCTCTTCGGCCGCCTCCGCTACGATTCGTTCCGCGGCGGATATGGATGGCGCGGCGGCGGTGGCTCCTGGGCCACGGACTATCCCAAGGCGGACCGCCAGTTCCTCCAGGGTCTGCGCCGCTTGAGCCGGGTGCACACACGGTCGGTGGAAGAGGTCGTCGATATCAACTCCGATGAGATCTATAAATACCCCTGGCTGTACGCTGTCGAAGTCGGCCGCTGGGAACTCAATGACACCCAGGCGCGGCGGCTCCGCGACTACCTGAATCGCGGCGGCTTCCTGATGGTGGACGACTTTCACGGCTACTACGAGTGGGACGTGTTCATGCACAGCCTGCGCAAAGTGTTTCCCGACCGGGCAGTAGTGGACCTGGAAGCGAGTGACGCCGTGTTCCATGTGCTGTACGATCTCGATCAACGCGTCCAGGTGCCGGGCATCCACACAGTCTACAGTGGCTCAACGTCGGAGAAGGGCGGCATCGATCCGAAGTGGCGTGGTGTTTATGATGAGAAAGGCCGGTTGGTGGTGGCCATTTGCCACAACATGGACTTGGGCGATGCGTGGGAATGGGCGGATGATCCGGGGTATCCGGAGCGCTACGCCGCGCTTGCCTATCGCATTGCGTTGAACTATATCATCTACTCGATGACGCACTGAGAGAGAAAGCAATCAGCGGCCAGCCTTCAGCCCCTGAATCAGCACGGCGAGGATGGGTTCCACTCGGTTGCTGGTTCACTGATCTGGCGGGCCAGAATCCACGCGAAGCGCTGAGCGTAAGGCTACGGGCGCAACTCGAGGCGGAAGTTCAAATCCACTGCCGTAGCCGAATGTGTCATCGCGCCGCAGGACACAAAATCCGCGCCTGCTTCGGCGTAGGCGCGGACGGTTTCGAGAGTGATGCCACCCGAGAGTTCGCACGAGGCGCGGCCATTCACGTGTTGGATCCATTCGGCTGCTTCGGCAGGGGTCAGATTGTCGAGCAGAAGGCGTTGGGCGCCGTTTGCGAGAGCTTCCTCGAGTTCGGCCCGGGTTCGCACTTCGATCTCGACCGGGAGCCCAGTGCCGCTGGTTTGGGCAAAAGCATGGCGGAGTGCCGCTGCCACGCCGCCGGCCGCGGAGATGTGATTGTTCTTGATGAGGATCGCATCGTGGAGCCCGATGCGATGGTTGGTGGCGCCGCCCGCCGCGACGGCCATCTTCTCCAGGATGCGAAGCCCGGGAGTGGTTTTGCGGGTATCAAGGACGCGGCATTTGGTGTGTTTCACCTGGTCCCAATAGCGGCTGGCCAAAGTGGCGACGCCGCTCAGCCGTTGCATGAAGTTCAGCGACACACGCTCGCATTCGAGCAGCGTCCATGCCAGACCCTCCACACGGGCGATGCGGGTTCCGGCCGGCACACGGTCACCGCTTTTGACTTCGAGGTTGAGGGAGTCAACTCCGCCGCGGAGACGGTAGATGAGGGGCAGGAGTTCCACTCCGGCCACCACCATGGGCTCACGCGCCCAGAAGCTGCCACGCGCCCTTGTGCCCTCGGGCACGCACGAACGCGTGGTCACATCGCCGGCGCCGATATCCTCTTCGAGGGCAAAGCGCACTGCGCGGTCCACATCGGGATGATTCGCATCAAACATAAAGCGTTCCGGTTGTTTTGGACGCCCGAAAGGACGGCCTCTCTTATGTTACCTTGAGGGTTCTTGAGAAGCGGAGTTCTTGTTGCGCATCGCAATCTACGGCGGAACCTTTGATCCCATCCACACGGCGCACCTGAGCATTGCCGCCGAGGCCGCCCGTTATTTTGAGCTGGATCGTGTGCTGTTCATCCCGGCGGCGAATCCTCCGCACAAGCTCGCGACGCAGACGCCGTACCGGCACCGGCTGCGGATGGCGGAACTTGCTTGCCGGGCCGATGCGCGTTTCGCCGCTTCGAACCTGGAAGAAGGGGTGGAGAAGAGCTACTCCTACTACACAATCCTGCGGGTTCGTGAGTTGATCCAGCCTGGCGATGAGCTTTTCTTTCTGATCGGCGCCGATGCGTTTGCCGAGATCGACACGTGGCATCGCAGTGAAGAAGTGATCCCGATGATCGAGTTTCTGGTGGTGTCGCGCCCAGGCCATGTCTATCGTGTGCCGGAGGGGGCAAGGGTGCGGCGGCTGGAAACGCTCGCGCTGCCTGTTTCTTCGTCGTCGATCCGGGCGCGGCTGGCGAGAGGAGAGATGCCGGAGGAGGTGCCGGCGGAAGTGGCGGCGTATATACAGGAGCAGGGGCTCTATGTGGAGGGGCGTAAGGAGTAATCGTCTCCATCACCCCCACGTCGCTCAGCTACCAGATCAGCTTGAATCCAAGCTGCATCTGCCGCGGATAGTTGGACGCCGGCGCACTTACCGACGCCTTGATGAGCGATCCGAACTGTACGCTCTCCGGGTTGTTGTTGAACTGCTGAGAGACAACGAAGAACGAATTGGTCACGTTGAAGCACTCGGCGCGGAATTGGAGGGAGAGGTGCTCCGTGAGCCGGGTGGTCTTATTCAACGACGCGTCCGCCATGGCGACCGGCTGAAGCCGGATGCCTCCGTTGTAAGTCGGGTGGTAGCGCGGATTGAAGCGGGGAACAATCAGCCAGTTGGCTTCCGTGCAGCCCGCATCCACGCTGAAGGGTTGCATGGTGATGGTGTTGTTTTCGTTCCAGCGCAGCACGCACGGCTTGACCGCCTGAATCGTCGACCCGGTCCAATCGTTGGGCAGTTTTGCGTCCTTGAGGTAAATGACGTTCGTGGGCATTGTCCAGGGGCGGCCAGTGCTATACGAGAAAATCGTCGTTGCCTGCCAGCCGGAGATCACCCGGCTGCGCCATCCGGAGACCGAACGGAAGAAAGTCCTGCCGCGGCCGAACGGTAGTGGCGAGATCATGCTGGCCGTGAAACGGTGGGGCTTATCAAGCGCGGTCAGACCCTGCTGCATCACAAGGTTCTGGGGATCGAGATAGCCGTTGCGCGCCATGTTCTTGGAGAACGTGTAGTTCACGTTGAGGTTCATGCCCGACCGCGTTCGCCAGGTGAACTGCGACTGCAGGGCGTTGTACCATGTCCGCCCGTCGTTGCGGCCGAGTTCGGTAATCGCGCCGAATTGCGGAAATGGCCGCAGAAAGTTGGACCGGGCGATCGTTCCGTTGGTGTTGTAAGTGGTCCCTTGGAAGGCGGGGATGGAGCGGAAGGGGTTCGGCTGGGCCGCATCGCAGAATGCAGGACTGCCACCCCTCATTAAGTTACAGCCATCGCGAAAGCCCGCGTCCTCCACCTCGTTGTAGACGCGCGTGCCTTGCTGATCGAAGCCGCGGCTGCCCGCGTAAGTGACTTCAAAGCGGGACCGCGCGGTCACCAAACGCTGGATCGAGATCGAGTACTGATTGATATAGGGCAGCCGGAAATCGGAGTTCATGAAGCTGAAGGTTCGCCCGGCGTAAGTGGAGAGGCCCGCGGAAGCGCCAGGCGGCGTGAGCACAATCGGGAATGGGTCAGCGATCTTGTTTGGGATGCCGGTGCGGGCCGCATCGTTGGAGGAGACCAGCGCCGTCGAGTTCGAAAAGCCAAACGTCTGCTGAAAGTCGTTGTTGGGGTTGAGGTAGTAACGGCCCCAACCTCCGCGGATCACGGTCTTGCGGTCCCAGGAGTAAGCCGCGCCGATGCGAGGCTGGAACGTCTTCCAATAGAGGTTGGTAGCTCGGCGGGGAGCGCCGTCCACGCCTGCGAAGCGGAGGCCGCCCCGAAGCGTGGGGAAGTCCGGGAATGCCTCGCGATCAATTAGCGAGTCCAGCGGACTGATGCTGGACTCATCGAAGCCACGGTTCATCCGGTTGAAGCGCTCCGTCGGCGCGAAGTTGAAGTCCATGCGCAGGCCGCTATTGATCGTCAGTTTGCGCAGGATCTTCCAATCGTGCTGGACCCACGGAGCCATGTAGCGGTACATGAAGATCGGAAACACCGGGTAATTCGCGGTCCCCGAACTGGGCGTGCCCAGGAGCCAACTCGCCAGGGCGTCGCCCGAAAGCGCGTCGGCGCGGTTGAACACCTGCTGTGTGTAAGCCGCGTTCTGATTCAGCCGGAACACGTCGCCGGAGTTCTGCGTGGAGTATTGGATCCAGCGCATGTCCATTCCGCCTTTCAGCGTCCTTGACCCGGAAATGCGGGTGAACGTGGGGTGCGTGGTCAGCGTGTTGGTTACGTTCGAAGAGAAGCCGCGGCCAAGCTGGATATAGCCGTCGATTACATAGATCCCGAAACCGAACTTGGCGCCGAGCCTCTGGGGCAGATCCTTGGGGAAGCCAAGTTCAGTCATGTCGAAGGCCAGGTTGGCATCGCTGCGCGATGCTTCCACGTAACGGCTGAAGGAAGTGCGGATGTTGAAGACCGTTTGCGGAGAGAGTGTGGAAAGCCAGTCGATCACATACGCGTCGTTTACGCGTTTGAGCGGGAACTGGCCGTTCTCTCCAGGGCCGGATACGCCGTTGGTTGACCGCCATTCGGTACGGTCGTTGGAGGCGTGGCGGAAGAACATACGATGCCGCGAGCCAATGTTGTGATCGAACTTGAAAACCAGGTTGTAGAAGTCGTCCTTGGCCGGGTTGTTGCCTCCCGCCAGGAAGTAGTTCGCACTGGAGTAATCCGCGCCCGCGGTGCGCACGTTCGGGGCGGGGAAGTAGGATGCGATCTTGCTCGCGATCGGGTGGATGCGGTCCCGCGGGATCATGTTGGAGGGAAACGGCGTGCGCGTCCACACGTTGTTCACCGCCACGCCGGAAAGCGGATCGTAGATCGTAATGCGGCGGCCGCGAGCATCCGCCATCTTCGAGAAATCGCCGTTCTTCATCTCGGGCTCCGGGACGGAGAGCACCAGTGGCAGAGGGCTGCCTTCGCGATAACCCTCGTAGTTGAACAGGAAGAATGTCTTATTGCGCCCTTTGTAGAGCTTGGGTAAGTACACGGGACCGTCGAGTTGGACACCATACTGATCCAGGTAGTGGCCGTCCTTCGGAGCGCCCCGGGCGTTGTTCTGAAACGAATTGGCATCCAGCCAGTTGCGGCGGAGAAATTCGTACGCGGTCCCGTGAATGCGGTTCGATCCGCTTTTCAGAACCACGTTCACCGTGCCGCCGCCCGACCGGCCGTATTGGGCATCGTAGGAGTTGGTCTGGATCTTGAACTCCTGCACGGAGTCGACCGGAGGGACGTATGCGAGGTTGTTCCCGCCCGCCTGGGCGTTGTTCGGCGCGCCATCCAGCAGGAATTCGGTATTGCGGTTGGTTCCGTTGATTCCCCATTCCGCGATCGCCCCATTGTCGAACGGACGCTGGTAGGTGAGGGCGCCGTTGAAGTCAACGCCGGGAACAAGCGCGGAAAGCATGAAGGGGTTCCGCCCGTTGAGTGGGTATTCTTTGATGGCCTTTTCGTCCACCACGCCGCCGCGGTCGGCTGAGGCGTCGTCGAGCAGTTCCGCTTCGGCGGTGACTGTCACTTCCTGCGACGTGGCGCCGAGTTCCAGCGTGAACGAGAGTGTCGCGGTTTGATTCACGCTGAGTTCGAAGCCGCTGCGCGTGGACTTCTTGAAGCCTGGAGCTTCCACCGTCGCGGAATACACGCCAGGTTGCAGGAACGGGATGGCGAAGTTCCCCTGTGCATCCGTGCGTGCAGTGGAGACCGCGTTGGTGCCCAGGTTGCTGA
Source organism: Bryobacterales bacterium (assembly GCA_016789785.1). The sequence goes on along the minus strand of JAEUQE010000010.1, from coordinate 44,127 downwards.
CCTTGACCGCGGCGTCCAGAATCGGGGCGCCTGTCTGGTCGGTAACGTTGCCGTTGAGAGTGGCGCGGAATTCCTGTGCGCACAAGAAGGCGCTGGCGAACAAGACCCCGAGTACGAGCTTCATTTGAGTGACAGTATCAGAGTGAGGCGGCCTGTTCAACAGAGGAGCGGGAGTCGGGTTGGCTTCCAACGTCTCGCCGCGCTGATGGCCGCAGCCTCTCCAGCCCCGACGCCGGCGCATGCCTCGCTCGACGCGTCATCGGCGTTTCCAAGGGGTTCAACGATTCGAATCCAGCCGGCGGACGCGCCAGGGAAATCAGGGGCGACGAGTTCGAGACAACGATCACAGACCCAGCCGTTCCAGTGTGAGCCGGTCCTCATTGCCCCACCATAGTGCAACGGTACATCATGCTCGGCGGCGGAGTGCATGAACCGCTCCACAGGCATATCGCACAACTCCGCCGCCCGGCCGAGCGGCACCTTGTCCTGCCGGGACAACTCGAGAGCCAAAACGGCTGACGCCTCCGCCGAGAGATCCTTGCCGTTCCACCCGGCGGCTTTCACCAACTCACACGGTATCTCGACCCTTACCGTATCCATGTCTTCCACCTTCCATGCTCGGCCTGCCTGTCACCTCCAGAGTAGCCCCGAAGCGAGCCATGACAGCGCGGGATGCCGCTCGCGGTCGAACGTTTCGGCGTGCCCGGCCCGGAATGGAATGTCCGGGCCGGTTACAAATGGATTGGCGTGATTCGCTCCTTTGGTACAATGCCGAAATTGGGTATGCTCACACCAATCAAGATCTTTTTGCTGGCGTCCGTCGCCTTGACAACTGGTCAGGCAGCCACCCTCACCGTGACCCCCACCGATCTCCAGGGATGGAATATCACTCCTGACGGGACGGTACCCTTCGGGTTCGGGCCACCGGCCTCGATCGGCATAGGCAGTCTTCAATTTGGCCCAATTGACGGTTCGAGCCCGGCCAACCGGTTCCTAATGTCTCCGCCAATCTCCGACCTTCCTTTAGCGAGCTTCCTTTCTCTGGCGTACGATTTCTACATCGCCCCAGGCTCGATCGCCAACTCCCACGAATTTATGGGTACGAGTTTCTACATTGATCAAGCGGCTAACGGAATTGGAGCCTTCGCCGGTGGCACCGGCTTTTATGACTGCCGTTACGACTATGTTCCGGGAAGCGGAGTCGCTGGCGGCTGGACATCCTTCACGGTCGGTCTCGCTACCGCATTTACCGGCCGGGCCAATCGGACCGGCACCTGTCCTACCACCATGGGAGGACTCGTCGCGACTGACCAGATTCGATTTGTCCAGATCTCCGGTGGGACGTCCACCGCGGCCGACGCTGGGCTCGCGGGGGGCTTTGACAACGTCCGGATCGCTCTCACGACCGGAGAGACTACTTTCGATTTCGAGCCCGTCCCGGAACCCTCCTCCCTGTCGCTGGCGGCGTTGTCACTTGCCGGACTTGCCATGTTTCGCCGCCGGAAGCGTTCCCGTTAGGGTTGCGCCGGGTTGAGGAGAATGCGCGGCGCCTCGCGGATCGAATTCCTGGCTGTTCGGTCCATTGGGTGGCCGGGCGTAACCGCCGGCAAGTTCTGGTCCTGGCAAAAGCGCTATGGCCGGCACGGCACTTCCCAAGAATGAATGCGGCGGCGATGGCCGGGAAGCCATGTTACGGCGGAGAGCAAGGTCAGCGAGTATCCCAGGAGCCTGAGAGTTCGACGGACCAACCTCACGCTGCATAAGTTATTGACTACTCAATGCGGCGCGTGCGCCAGCATCCTCAGACCGTTTCCGTTCGTTCCATTTCCCGGTTCCAGCGCACACGGCGTCCCGACTGCAGCGACAGGTTCGCCATCTGAGCGACCAGGGCCGCTTGAAACGCAAGCGCAACCGTGGCCGTCGGGCGCTGGCGCGAGCGCACGCAACTCAGGAAGTTCTGGACGTGCAGTGTGGTGGCATAGCCGAAACCCCTCGCAGAGGCCCGCTCGATCACCGGCTTCTCCTCTTCGCCCTGCGCGAAGATCTTGAGCGATTCACGGCCAATGTCCATGCGGGCCTGGTCGCCATCGAGATGGTTGAGCTGATCGAAGCGCGACTTGTACTTCATGGCGGCGTAGTTGATGCTGAAGCTGGCGATGAAGTCCTCGCTGTATTCGGCGGTTGCCACCACCGACTCAGGCGTGTCGAAACCTTCCTTGTGCGGCTTGCCTGCGGCGGCGGTGACGGCGACAGGGAAGCTCGCGCCCATCAGGAGATGAATTCCATCGAAGACGTGCGCTCCCTGGTCCGCGACGATGCCACCGGCGTAGTCCTTGCGGTTACGCCAGTTGTGGAACAGGACCGCGTCCACGGGCACGCGTTTGGCGATCGGGCCCTGCCACTGTTCCCAGTCGAGCGCGCCTTCGATCCTCGCTTTGCTCGGCGCGCCGCTGCCCAGGTAGTTGTTCAGCCACCAGGAGCGCACCATGCGAATCTTGCCGAGTTTGCCCGCGGCGACGAGGTTGCGGCCTTCCAGATAGAGGTCGTAGCTGCGGCGCTGCATGCCCACCTGGATCACCTGCTTGGTGTTGCGTTCGGCGCGCATGAGTTCCACGCCTTCAGCGGGCGTGCGGCAGAGAGGCTTTTCGATGTACACATCCTTACCCGCTGCGAGCGCGTCGAGCAGCATGCGATGGTGCCAATGCTCGGGGGTGGCGATGAGCACGGCGTCGATGGATTTGTCCGCGAGCAGTTCCTTGTAGTTGCGGTAGGCCTTGGCTGCGACGCCGCCCTGTCCTTTGGAGGCCACCGAGAGCGCGTTCTCAAGATGCGGCTCGTAAACGTCAGCAATCGCTCCAACCTGCGTGTTCGGTTCCTTCTGGAAGACCGTCATGACAAAGGTGCCGCGGCCGCCACTGCCGATCACGCCGAGGCGGATCCGGTCATTGGCTTGTCCGGCCAGGACTCCGGCGGCGGCGCCGAGAAGAAAGGTGCGTCGTGGATGCATATTGAAGTTCCCCTTAATTCGTTCTAAAAGGTGAGACGGAAGCCCTCGCGCCAAGTCCGAACAGCCAGCTACGCCGGGTCAACGGGATTTCCCTCCCAAACGCGCAGGTGGCGGAAGTCGTGCGGACTAAGCCCTGCGCCGATCGTCAGCAGCGTCTTCGGTAAGCCGAATTTGTCGAAGCGTCCCGTAACCGAGAGTCCGCCGCTGGTGGCCGTGGCCTGATCGGCCGTGAGCGTCAAACGCAGCTTGTGCCAGGTATCGGGAACGAACTGCGCAGCCTTGCGATCGACGGTTGTGACGTAACCGGGTTTCCATTCGTCGTGTTCCAACACGAGGCCCGTCGGCCGCTCGCCACTATCGTGATTGGCCCAAACGGAAACGGAGTAGGCCCGCGGATTCCGCCCCGGATTGGTGGCTGAGAGACGGCACAATGCCTTGCGCCCCGCTTCCTGCCGGTAACGGAACTCGATCTCGATCACCACATCCTGGAACGAGCCTTCGTACGCGAGCACCGGCATGTGTCCGGAGGTCCAGCGGCTCTGCAATCCCGCGGGTGTATGCAGCCACTCCCCATGCCATGTTCGGACGCGCCAGCCGGGCGCGATGGACTGGAACTCCTTCGAGTAGGTACGGGCCTTGTTGTAGTCCTCGGCCAGCAACAAGCGGCTTGGCTGGGGCGCGGCCAGCGCCAGAGCGGCGAAGGTACGGCGAGTCATTTAGAAACGAATCCTCCCCTGAATCTGGATGAATCGCTTCTGGGCCGACGTGACCGCCGTGATGCGGCCAAAGTTGGTGGAGAACGGATCCTGTACCGGAGCATCCCACTCGGAGCGATTGAACAGATTGATCACGTCCATGCGGAGCTGGAACGTGACTTGCTCTTTGAGGCGGATATCGCGCAGCACATTCGCGTTCCAGGTATTGGTGCTGGCTTGCCGCAGGTCGCCGAGGCGTGTAGGGAAAACGCGGCGGTGGAATGCGGCCGGTCCACGCGTAGCGCAACGTTCAAAGCCCGTGCCGTTCGTCTGGCCGCAGGCCACCCCGCTCGTGGTGAACCATTGATCGAGCGTCTGGCCTTGGGGCGAGATATTCTCCGGGTCCCCGTAGTAGAAGAGGTTGCCCCAGTTCAGCAGCGGACCGGGCTGATACTCGTAAGTGCCGCCGATCTGCCAGCCGCCCGCGAGCGCGTTCTTCCATCCAGTCTGAGCGAAGCGGCGGCCCTGGCCGAGTGGCAATTCCCAGATGCCGGTGGCCGAGACACGATGCGGGCGGCTGTTGTTGGAGAGACGCCACGACGCCTCGGGGTCAAATTCGTTGAGATAGATGTCGCGATCGCGCTGGCGCATGCCCGTGTAGTAGGCATTGAGGTTGAATCCTTTCGAGAAGCGCCGTTGCAGGCTGATCTCCACCGAGTGCGTCACCACCGCGCCAAACGGCGAGTCGGCCCAGTTCAGGCTTGACATCTGCGGATTCGGCCGCAGGAGTTGATTCTTGCGAATGGTCGGGCTGGTGTAGAAGCCGTTGGTGGTCATGTCCTGGTAAACGGCGGCGTTCGTTGTGCGCAGCGAGGTGAAGTTGTCGATCCGGAACGGGTTGTTGAGGTTCCGGTTCATGTCGGTCGCCAGATCGTTATTGCGCACGGTGCCACTGGCCCAATAGCGTTCCGGTAGCGGATTCAGATTCTGCGTGATGTAGACGTTGCCCGAGTTCGCGTAGGAGTAACCGCCTTCTACCACTGTGTGCGCGCCGAACTGCCGCTGGAAGCCAACACGAAGGCGGGCCTGCCGGGCGTGGCGCTGGCCTTCGGGCTCGCGATAGCTGAAACCCCGGCCCACCACCTGCATCGCGCCAAGGGCATCGCGATTAGGCGTGTCGAAACGCGTGCCATCAAAGCGTACCGGGAATGGATCGCGCAGCGGAGAAATGCCTGCTGCCGGATTGCCGGCATTCCAGGTTTGGCCGAAATCGTTCGTCACCACGGTGTTCGTACTGCGGGAAAAGCCGGTTGCGTTGATGCCGCGCTGCAGCACGTTATAGGTGTCGTAGAACAAGCCGAAGCCCGCGCGCAGCACGGTTTTCGAATTGAGCTGGTAGGCGGCTGCCAGCCGCGGCAGGAACATCAACTCGCCGTTCCATAGCCGCCGCGACGCCCCATTCACTCCAGGGTAAACCGATCCGCCCTGCACCTTGAACTGTGCTGCCGGCAGTTCAGCGATCGGAGAGCGCGCATAGGCGGCCTGCGCCGCGTCGGCGATGGGCAGCCGCAACGACGGATCATACCAGCCGAGCATGCGATTGTAACGCTCCGTCGGGCCATTCTCATACTCCATGCGAAGGCCCAGTGTCAGCGAGAGCTTCGGTGTCACGCGCCAGTTGTCCTGCGCGAACCAGCCGAAGTAAGGATTATTCAACGCGAAGCTATCGATGGTATCCACCCGCAGAGTGCTCGGCATACCCAGCGCAAAGGCGGCCCAGCCGTGGCCCAGATTTCCCGCGGGATTGATGACGTTGTCGTCACTCTGCCGTGTGAATTGAGTATTGAATGCGAAATACCCGGCGCTATTGGAGTCGTCCCGGCCGGTACGGTAATACTGCCTCGTGTCGAAGCCGGCCCGCATGGTGTGTGAGCCGCGGATGTGTGTTACGTCGGCGCGGCTTTGCAGCGTCTGGACAATGCGGAGATACGGCGTGGGCTGGCCAATGCCGCGATAGCCGTCGATGGCGATCTCTGGGAGAATCGCACGATCGCCCGCCTTCTGATCCAAATACCCCGGCAGGCCGACATCAGTGGGTTTGATCGTATAGGGGAGTTTCACCAGCACACTTTGGTAGTAGTGATTGAGCGAACCCGAAGCGTTGATGATGGTGGTGGGCGCCGGAGTGAAAACCCAGTCCACCGTGCCGCTGGGGCTGGTGCGATGCAGACCGTCGCTGGATAGGCCGCGTGCGGTTTCGTAGGTCCAGTCGTTGCGGTCTTCCTTGTAGTCGAACCAACTGCCGCGCGCAAAGAACCGGATCCGATCCGACAATGCATAATCCAACCGGCTCGAAATCGCATTGTAATCCCAGTTGTAAGGCTGCGCGGTGGCCTGGTAGTTGTTGTAAGGGCCGTCGCGCGTGGGATCGATCGGCGGGCTGTTCGGTTGCGGATAGAACTTCGCATACGCGTCGTAGAGAGGATTGACCATCCGCGTGCGCGGGAGAATGTTGCCTGCAAACGGCGAGCGAACGAATTGGCCGGGCCGGGCCGGGTCGGGTCGCACCGAGAGCGGATCGTAGATCTGGAAACGGCTCGGATTGAGGCTGATGCGCAGCAGGTCGGAGAAGTCGCCATTGCGCTGGGCCATGGTCGGCACGGTGGCTTGCGGTGTGCCCTCGGCGGGCTTGGTGTCTTTGAAGCCGTTGTAGCTGAAGAAGAAGAACATCTTGTTCTTGCCGCTATAAACGCCGGGGATGACCACCGGGCCGCCCAGCGAGGCCGAATAGTTGTTCGACCGGCCGGTAGGCTGCTTCGGCGTGTTGCGCAATTGCTCCGCCAGCGCGGGGTTTCCGGCGGCTTCGGCCTGCGCGATCCGGCGGTACCAGAGTTGGCGCGTGAAGAAGGGTGTGCCGCTCCAGCGTTGCTGCCAGTGCATCCAGCTCAACGCGCCGTGATACCGGTTGGTGCCGGCCTTCGTCATCATGGAGATCGCAGCGCCCGTTGTGGCGCCGATCGAAGCGTCGAAACCGGAGGTTTCCACCTTCATTTCCTGTAGCGTGTCGGTGTGAGGCAGGAACGAGATCTGGCGTCCGTCGGAAGCGTTCAACGCGCCGTCAATCGACCAGTCGTTACCGCCAACGTTGCCCGCCGTGTTCAGCGACGATGCGCCGCTCTGCGAATTGAAGCTGAGGTAACGATTCGTCCCCGTGGCTTGTACGCCCGGCGTGAACTTCGCCAGCAGCGTGGGCGAATTGCTCAGCACCGGCAACTCGGCGAGGCTGCGATTGTCAATCACGCGGCCCGAACTCACCGAATCGGTCTCCAGCATCGGTGTTTCGGCCGTGACCGAAACAGACTCGCTCACCGCGCCCAACTCGAGGCGCACATCGATTTCCTGCCGAGTTCCGATCGGCAATTGGATCCCGCGGAGCACGGTTTGCTTGAAGCCACTCATCTCGGCGGCCACGGCGTAGCTTCCGGTGAGCAGGAAGTTCGCTTCGTAGTAACCCGTTTGGTTGGTCTTGAGTTCGACACTGGTATTGGTGTCGAGATTGGTGACGCGGACGGCGGCGGACGCGACCGGCGCGCCGGAAGGGTCGAGCACTCTGCCGTAGATGACGCTCCGCGTCTCCTGAGCAGGGCACAACAACGCCGAGAGGGCAAGCAAGGACCAGGCGCGATTCATGGCGCAACTCTCCATTACAGGCGAGATAACAGCTCAGCGAAGATTGTATTGTAATTACAGTCCCTGGTCAAGCCCGCTCGTGCGCGTGCTCATTCGCGCGGCGCTCGATGGCGGGGCAAGCGACCCAGCGGAGAATCGCGGCGGTGATCAGCGGCATCAGGCCGAAGCCGATGAACACGGGCACGTAGGAATACGAAGCCACGATCCGGCCAGTGAGGAAGGTGAACAACATGCCGCCGAACCCAGATCCCATGCTGGCCAGTCCCCAGATGGAGCCGAGCGCACTGCGCGGATATCCTTCGCCGGGCAATGCCAGCATGTTCGCCAGGCAGCCGGTGTACCCGAACGTGGCGAGCGAAACCAGCGCGACAGCGGCAGCGGCGTTGGTCATCAGCACTGCCGGGATGGCCGCTGTCATGCACAGCGGGAAGATCGCGAACACCGTTCGCCGCACGGCGGGAGCGGGCCAGCCGCGCCGGTCCAGGAATCCGGCGAGCGCGCCGCCCGCGATGTTCCCGATGTCGGCGGTGGCGAAGGGAATCCAGGCAACGGCTCCGATTTGGCCGATGGTGAAGCCGTGCGCCGAACTGAGGTACTGCGGAAACCAGAAGATGTAGAAGTACCAGACGGGATCAAAGAAGGTCTTCGCCAGCAGCAGGCTCCACACGAAGCGCTCTTTCAAGAGAGAGCGCGCGGGCGGCGCGGGCGCGTCCTGCTCGCGGATCCGCGGCGGCGTCTCGTAAGTGAACCACCAGATCGCAAGCCAGACGAAGCCCGTACCACCCACCATCCAGAAGGCGGATTGCCATCCATAGTGGATCAGCAAATAGGCGATCAAAGGCGGCGCCACGAGCGCGCCGATGGCGGAGCCGCTATTGAAAATGCCCGAGGCCAGTGGACGCTCGCGTGGGGGGAACCATTCCGATACCACCTTGATCGCCGCTGGCCAATTTCCCGCCTCGCCCATCCCGAGCAGAAACCGGCAAACACCGAGCCCCCAAGGCGAACTGGCGAATCCATGCAGCACGCCCGCCGCGGACCACCAGAGCATGCAGAGCGCGTATCCGCGCCTGGTGCCGAGCCGGTCGATCAGCGGTCCGCTCACACCGTTCATCACGGTGTAGGCGAGCAGAAATCCATTGACAATCCAGGAGTACTCGATGTCGCCAAAACGCAGTTGCTCGCGCAGCACGGGAGCAGCCACCGAAAGCGTTTGGCGATCCAGATAGTTGATCACCGTGGCAAGAAAAGCCAGGCCGATAAAGAACCAGCGGCGGTGCGGCATTGCCGCTAGTCGGCGGCGGCCAAGCGGCGGCCACGCCATTCCGTGGGAGTCTCGTGTTGAATCCGGTTCACCGTCTCCGCGCGCCCGTAATTGATGTGTGCGCGCATCGCCCGGTCCGCTTTTTCGGGAGTGCCTTCCACCAGACTGTGGATCAACTTGGCGTGAAAGGCGGGCGGCAACGCCTGGCGATGGGCCGCGACGTCGAAGAACCAGTTGAAGGTCAGGATGTGGTTGCGTTCGATGAGGTCGCGGAGGGCGGCGCAGCCCGAGTATTGCGCGATCTTCACATGGAGGTCGAAGTGGAAACTGTGGACCGCGAACAGGAACTCCGGGTCCGGCTGGCCTTCCGCCGCCTTGGCGAACATCGCGTCGAGTTGCTCCGCCATACGCACCATCTCGCGGCGTTGGGCCGGTGTCGCCTTGAGCGAAAAAAGCCGCGCAGCCTGGGTCTCCAGCGCCTCGCGGATCTCATACCGCTCCTCAATGTCCTTGGCCAACGGCACGCGGACCCGTGTTCCGGCGCGCGGGCGGCTTTCCAGGAACCCCTCGGATTCCAGGCGGCGCAAGGCCTGCGATACGGGCAGATGGCTCATGCCGAGTTCGCCCGCCAAACTGCGGCTCGACACCGGCGCCCCCAGCGCAAGCGCGCCCCGCAGGATCCTCTCGCGAATTGCGTGATACGCCTCGTCGACACGGTTTCCGCCGGATTCGTGCGCGACAGACAACCGCCTTGCCATGAAGTACTCAGAATGTCAAATGTCCGTCCGGCTTGTCAATCGGGCTGGCTGGCGTTATTGTAATGACAGATGAATTTGGATTCCAGGATCGCGCTGGTGACGGGAGCCACCAGCGGCATTGGCCGCGCGATCGCGGTGGCTCTCGCCGGGCGCGGAGCGAAGATCCTCGCGCATGGAAGAAATCCCGAGGCTGCCGCGGCTTTGGAACGCGAGATCGGTTGCGCCACCATGTTGGGCGACATCGCTGACCCGGAGGTCTGCGCGGCCGTGGTGGCGCGAGCGTGGGATGCCTTCGGCGGACTCGACATTCTCATCCATGCCGCGGGCGGTCCGGCGCCGGGGAACTTACTCGATGTCTCGCCGGAAGCTTGGCACCGCGCGTTCGACGTTCACGTTCACGCCGTTTATCATCTCTGCCGCCATGCGGTACCCGTCATGAAGACCCGCGGAGACGGCGCCATCTTGTTGATTTCGTCCGCTGCCGGAAGCCGGGGCTGCCTCGGCGCGCTGGCTTATGGTGTGGCCAAGGGCTGCCTGCCGCAATTCGCGCGCAATCTCGCACGCGAACTCGCCCCGGCCAACATTCGGGTGAACAGCATTTCGCCGGGCGTGATCCGCACTCCTTTTCAGGACTTTCTCACGCCGGAGCAGGTGCGCAACAACATTGAGAACCGCATTCCCCTGCGGCGGGAAGGCACTCCCGCCGATGTCGCCGCCATCGCCGTCGCGCTGATCGAAAACGGCTTCATCACCGGAGAGGATGTCGCCATTGATGGCGGCATGACCATGCGCATCGCCTGAACGAGAGGAGAACGAATCATGTCCACCCGCCGCAGTTTGCTCCTGGCGCCCTTCGCTCTTGCCGCCCAGACTCGCACCTACTCGCACCGCCTGCCGCCGAGCGATCAGAACTATGCCCGATCGAGCGGCTACATCGAAGACACTCCCATCCCGGACTATCGCTGGGCGTCCGCTGCCGCCTACGAACGCTTCCACGACATGAAGTTCGGCGTGCGCATTCACTGGGGCCTGTATTCGATCCTGCAGCAGCGCAGCGAGTCGTGGCCATTTTTGAAGATGAGCTACGCTGCCCGCGACAAGTACAACCAGATGTACCGGAGTTGGAATCCGCGGAACTTCGATGCCAACGAATGGATGAGCTTCTTCGCCAGCGCCGGCATGAAGATGTTCGCCTTCACGACGAAGCACCATGAGGGCTTCTCGATGTTCCACACGAAGACCCGCGTGCGGCGGCGGATCGAGTGGTCGGCGCCCGGCGGTCCGCGGATCGAGGATTGTGATCTCGCCTATGGCATTGAGGAAACGCCTTTCCGGCGCGACATCGTGAAGGAACTTTGCGACGCGGCCCACCGCCACGGCATCAAGATCGATCTCTACTTCTCGCATTCCGACTGGTACGATGCCGACTTCCGGCCCTACGGCTATCACCCGGCGCAAGTGCCGTCGTCGCCGCAACTCACCAATGCGCAGGCGCCCCAGAACGATCCGCCCGAACTCGAGCGTGCACGCGGACGCATGGGTTCCTTGCTCTGGACGGCGCCCGATCCGTCGCCTGAGGAAACGCGCCGCATGCTGGCGCGGCACCGGGCGCAATTGCTGGAGCTGGTTTCCAACTACGGCGCAATTGATATGTTGTGCCTCGATATCTGGCTGGGCAAAACGGTGTGGCCGGAACTGCGCCAGACGCTGCTTGAGATCCGCAAGCGCCAGCCGGATGTGATGCTGCGCGCCCGCGGCATCGGCAATTACGGCGATTACTACACACCGGAGAACTTCGTTCCGGCGGGCAAAGAGGCTTCCGATGTGCCGTGGTTCGTGATCCACAAGTTGGGGCCGTCGTTCTCCTACGAGGCCGATCCGAAAAAGTACAAAGGCGCACCGTGGGTGATCCACAATCTGATCGACGCGGTGGCGAAGGGCGGAAACTTCATGGTGGGAATTGGGCCCGATCCGGACGGCCGCTTTCACCCCACAGCCATCGCTCAGTTGAAGGAGGTTGGCGCGTGGTTGAAGGTGAACGGGGAAGGGATCTACGGCACGCGGGCGCGGGACGCATGGAAGGAAGACGAGACGGTCCGGCTCGTGCGATCGCGCGATAGCCGTTTCGTCTACGCACATTGTCTCGCCTGGCCAGGTGCGGTTCTGCGATTGAACACTGTGCGCTGGCGCAAGGGCGCACCCATCCATCTTCTCGGGTATCCGGAGGCGCTCAAGGTTCAGGCGGACTCTTCCGGAGAAATTGCTGTGCAACTGCCGGAAGCCGCGAGCCGGGGCGTGGCCGGGGCGCCGCCGATCGCATGGACTGTGCGAATCCCAGTAAGCTGATCCAGGCAATCGCATCTGAGCGCCTTCTCCTTCGACGTTTGTCCTCACAGGGGATTCGCGCAGCGTAACCCGCTGCCATTCAGGAGGGGCGCCGGCCTGCCCGTCACCGCGCCACGGCAACCTCTTCATCGAATGCTGGCAATAGGCCCCTTTTCCATTCACAACGCTGGTTCCGGCAGAAGAGCCGGCAAAGCGAAATCGGAATAGATAGCTCCGCCCCTATCCCCCGGCGCCAAGTCTCAACGCGTTCGAAGAAAGGGAATTAAATCAACACCAGCCTGAAGGGAATGCTTCCAGTTCTCCGTTCAGTCTAGGCAAGGAGAATTCATGAAACGACTCAGCACCCCTATCGGCTTCGCGGGACGCTTCGCGGGAACGAGCAGCGAGACCGCCACGATCGACATCGCTACGACGAACTGCACATTCACGGCACAAGTCGGCGGCAAACCGCCAGTGAACGTATCGCCGATTCTGGTCCCACTCACAGGTCCCGATGGCCAGGTCATCGACGTTACGATCATGGCATCCGGACCAGCCGGCGGAAGCGCGGTAGTGACAATCACGCCGGTCGATGATTTTCCGGAAGTGGACCTGATGCTGATCGACAACCTTGTTCCCTTTCCGATCAACCGGTACCGCTTTCACACCACTTCGGCAGTCCTGAGAATGGCTGCACCCGCCGTGACTGCGAAGGCCGTGAAGAAGGCACGCAAAGCAAAAGCACGCAAGGCCCGCGGATAAAGGAGAAGTCATGATTCGACTGCTGTTCGGCACCATCTTCGCTTGCGTCGTTCTTTCCGCGCAATCTGGCAATGCGCTACACACCGCGATTGCGAAGTACGCCCGGTCGAGCGCCGAGGCCCAATTGAAGGCCCGCGCCGCGAATCCGGCGTTCGCATCCAGGATTGCGGCCGGTACGTTACCCATTGGATATGCGGAGGTCTATAGCGAGCGGGCAACCACCTTCGCGGCCCTCGTGCTGTATCATTCCGCAACCGGCAAGAACATCGATACTCTTGCCGGAGGAGCAATCGCCGCGGCCATCAGCCGCAGAACCGACACGCAGGCCGAGGCACAGCCCGCCGCCGACGGCTCGACTTCGCTCGTGACCAAAGGACTCGCACCCAAGGTGCTCTCCTGGGCCGTCGAGCACGGCGCGCTCACTCGCGTGGTGGAGCAAACCAACGTGACGTTCCGAGGCAACGCTGGCGGTATTGTCCGTGCGCTTGCCAAAGAGAGTCCCGTCGACATCCTGTTCCCGGAGAAGACCTGGTGGAATGGGCTGTCGATGGCGGTTACGTTTGACACCAATCGCGGCTCGCAGCCCGGCACCCTCCTTGCCAACGCACAGCAGGTCACGGCGTGGTCCGTCCGTTCGGAAGTGTTGAACCGCCGCGATCCGTCGGCCAGTCAGTACCGTCTGCGCTGGCAGAATCTCGGCAACAGCAACTTCCGTCTGCTCGCTGACACGGATGGGCGTATTCTCGCCAGCCTTTCCAACTGGCCACTGTGGAAGGCCCTCATGGATCAGTTCGCCGCCGAATTGACGAAGGATGTCGATGCGCCTTCAATGGCGGTAGTGAAGGCCAATGGTTCACTCGATGCGCTCCATGAGAAGGCCGCCGAGATCGCCGGTCGCTATCTCAGTCAAATGGAAGCTCTTGCGTTCCCCCAGGATCCCGTTCTCAAGAGTTCCTTCGATGACTACTACGCAGCGCTCGAACGTGCCATCAGCCAGCGCGAAGATCTGAAGTCGTGGATCTCGCAAGGTGTCCTGCTTACCGCCGACTGGTCGGTGAAGCGCGATGTCAACTTGCCTGACCTCTCCACGGTGACGGGAGTGTTCGAGATCTCACCTGACAAGGCTCGCAAGCATGAACTGACAGTGAACGGATCGGTCTCGTTCTTCAATACAAAGCCGCAAGCGGCGAAGTATGAGCAGCTTCGCGATACCAAAGTCGCCATTCAATACGACGTTCCCTTCAAGCTGAAAGGCGGGTCCGGCGCAGGCTTCGTCCTGACACTCGCCAGCCGTTGGGAGCATATCCCCGATCCCACTCCACTCACCACCGCCGCGGCGATGGCAATGGTGGATGGATCCGCTACGGGTTCCCAGCCGGCAACCGGTGCCACAAGCCCGGCGAGCATGATGATGGCGGCGCCGATGGTTCCCGCCGGAGACGTCGGTGTATTTCAGGCGAAGTTCACCATTCCGTTGGGCAACACGGGGCTGCGGCTGCCCTTCTCCCTCACCGCTTCCAACCGGAAGGGCTACATTCAGGAGAAGTGGAGTATCGGCGCGAACTTCGGGCTGACATTGAACTTCGATTCGTTGATTCCATCTCTCAAAAAGTAGCGCAAGCCGTCGTCAGTCTGGCAGTTCTGCCGGGCGACGAGGACGGTCCGTTCTTTGCCACGGCCATTGAGGAGGCGGCTGATCCGCGAATGTCCGCCGTCTCCGCCCTGGAGGTGACGTTGGTACTCGGTGCACGAAAGTGCCACGCTGGCCTCCCGGCGCTTGGCCGGTTCATCGAAGCCAGCCGCGTACTACCATCAACGTCAAGCAGTGGTGGTGGCACGCTCTTCCTCGCTCTGCGCGGGGCGTGACTCCGCATCCGTCCATCCAATCACCCCTCTGCGTCCGCCCATCGCCCCACTTACCATTCCACGCGCAGCCCCATCCGCAGGGCGCGCTGCGTCGCAAGGTCGAGCGTATCCCGAATGCGGTTGATTACACCGGTCTGCCCGCTGGTGATGTTCATGTTCGGAGCGTCGTAGTTCGGATGATTGAAGGCGTTCGAAGCCGCCATCTCCCAACGCATGCGGAAGCGCTCCACAAAAGAGAACTCCTTATAGATGCCGGCGTTGTACACGGCCATCCCTGGACCTACAATGAGGCCGTTGCCGGCGCTTCCGAATTGTCCCGGCGTGGGAGCCGTAAACGCCGTCATGTCGAACCAGCGCGTGAGTGTGCGATCGCTCGCTTCGAGATTGCCGTCGCGAAGCGCATTCGGACGCAAGGAAACCTGCGGCGCCGTGCGGTTATTCGTGAAGCGCGTGCCCGTTGGATCCGGCCCGGTCCATGCCGGCGAAAGAAACTGGCCCGTTTGCAGCACGCTGGACATGCTGACGGTCCAGCCGCCGAGCAGGTAGCGGCTGAAAGCGCTCTTCGACGAAGCCCAGCGCTTACCCGCACCGAAAGGAAGATCGTAAATGAAGTTGCCCACCAGGCCCTGTTGCGGGAAGTCCGGCGAAGGTCCACGTTCCCGCCGCAGGTTGAATGCATCTTCCGGACGGGCGCCGCGTTCCACATCGCCGATGTCGCGTTGGTAGCTCCAGGCAAGCTGCCACTGCAGACCGCGCTTCATCTTGCGCTCCGCCTCCAGCGTCAGGCCATGATACTGATGACCTGCGCCGTTGGTGATGAAGTCGACAACTGGATACGTGGGAAACGGCCGTGCCTTATCGACGAATAGCCGCGCGTCAGCGACCGGCTGATTGGCGTTGTAGGTCCACTCGCCCTGGCGTGTATTCGCGCCAATGTAGCTCGCGCGAAAGCCGGTTTCCCAGCGCTGATGCTCGATCGTGAAGCTGTACTGAGTACTGCGGGGGATTTGTAAGTTCGTACGCACATCCGCGGGCAGTATCACGCTGGTTGGCCCACCGCTGGCCGCCGGAAAAATCCTCGGGAAAATCACTGTGGGGTTGTTCGCGTCGTTGACGAATTGAGGCTCGGCGATGTTGAACGGCACACCCACTTCCAGCGGCCGGTTCACAAGGTCGTAGAACATCGCGTAGCCTCCCCGGATCACGGTGCGGTTGCCAAACGGCCGCCATGCGAAGCCAATCCGCGGCGCAAAGTTGTCGCGATCGGTTCGTACCAGGGAACGGCCTGGCAGGCCAAGCGTGCGCGCCTCCACAACGTCCACGAAGTTCGATGGCAGCAGCGGGCTCACCTGGCGAAGCGTGCCATCCGGCACCAGGATCTTGCCGGACGTGATGTCGAAGCGCGACTGTAAGCCGTTGCGAGCAGTCCAGCCCGGATGCAGTTCGTACCGCAAGCCGAGATTCACGGTGAGGGATCGCGTGACCTTGAAATCGTCGTTGAAGAATAAATCATAGCTGAGCCGCTGCTGATCGGTAAACAGCACGGGAAACGCACGCTGCACGCTGGTCGGGATCCCGAGCAGGAAGTCGGCATAGGTGTGGTTGGTGAAGCGGTTCGAGAATTGCGCCTGGCCGAACAACGCAACGGGCTGCTGCTGATCCTGATTGATCACGCGCATGAAGTTGAGACCCATCTTCATCGAGTGCTTCCCGCGAAACACGCTGATCATTTCCTGTAAGTGTGCCGTGCTCTGGAGAAAGCCCGGCTTGCGGTGGCGCTCACCCGTCTGCATGTTCGTAATGTTGAGGTTCTGAAACTGAATGGCGGGTGTGCCATTCACATCGGGGAGATCGGCGGCAAGGCCCGTGAGACCGAGTTCGCGGACGAGATCCTGGCCTTTGATCGAGCCGTTCCGCGGAGTGTTGTTGTAGGAGAAGCCTCCCCGCAGCTCATTGACGGCGGTGCCCGTCAGCGCCCACGTGTACGACGCGCTGAGATTGCGCGCATCGCGGCGCTGCCAGCGCAAGCCGAACCCCGGCAGGTTTCCGTCGATCTGGTTGAACATCGTGCGCGCATAGGTGCCGCGTACGAACACCGAGTGACGCTCCGCGAAGCGATGGTCGATCTTCGCCGTGGCCAGCGTGTCGGGATCAAAGGGCCTGCTCACCACCTGGCGGAAGTTGCCGGCCGCGAAGACATCCAGGTTTCCGAAGTTCGGCGCGGGCAGGAAGCGGTCCTGCAGCTTCTGAGAGACACTATTGAGCCGGGACGCGGGAATGCGATTGCCGGCGAACGGCGCCCGGCTCAGCGGATCGCGAATCGCAGTAGACGGCAGCAACGCCGAGAAATCCCCACTGCGCCACGCGGCAACCGGGACGTTGGCGTTGAGCAACTGGCCCAGTTGGCCGCCTCGCGTCGCTTCGGTGGTGTGATGAAAGAATGTGCGGTTGCGGCCCTTGTAGAGTTTCGGGATCCACACGGGACCTCCAATCGAGTAGCCGGGTTGATGCGTGATGCCGCTGCCGCGTTCCTGCGCGAATGGGTTGCGCGCGCGAAACGCCGGCGTTGAGTAGTAGGTGAATCCGCTGCCGTGCAATTCATTGCTTCCGGATTTCGAGACCACCGTTACCTGCCCCATGCCCGCGAATTCGGCGCTGTTGTTGGAACTGTCAATGCGCACCTCTTCCATGCTCTCGATGTATCCGATCAGCGTTGGCATCGCGTTTCCGTTGAAGCCGTTGTTGATGGAGATGCCATCAATGGAGTAGTCGGTCTGTGTGAACTGGCTGCCTCCAATCCGGATCCGGCCCCCATCCCCGGAGACTTGCTGCACCACCGTCGGCGATTGCACCAGGAAGTTCCGAAGCGACCGCGAGGTCACGGGCAACGTGTTCATCGCCGCGCCCGCCTTGGTGTCGCTCAGACGCGCGGATTCCGTCTCGATCAGACTCGCTTCCGCGGTCACCTCGATCTGTTGCTGTGTATCGCCGAGTTGGAGTTGCACATCGAGACGCCGGTTCTCGCGCGCCGAAAGAGTCACATTGCGCGCAGTGAACTTGCGGAAACCGGAAGCTTCCATCTCCACGACATACTCCCCGTCACGCAACTGGGCCAACGTATAGATACCTTCGCGATTGGTCTCCGCACGCGTGACCTGGTTTGTTGCCACGTGCCGTGCCACCACTCTCACGCCGGGAGCGACGGCGCCCGCGGGGTCCGTGACAAGACCGGCGATCGAACCGAATGTGGTCTGCGCCTGCGACAATGCCGCCGCGGCAAACAGACAGAACAACACAAGCATGGCTTTCACCGAAGATCTCCTTCACCCCTGTGGTACGCGGGCTGAAACGTTTCAATGCTTTGGACAGATGGTATCTCTTTTGGAAACTGTCTGCGGGCTGGCAAACCCGGATCGCTTGCCCTAATCTGGTACGAGGCCAAAAAACATGACCCACCCTTCCATGTCGATTCGTGCCGCGTGTCTCATCTGGATGATGGCGCCCCTCGCCGCGGCGGCCGAGGATTTGACGTTAGGCACATGGGAGCGCAACGTTCGCGAGTCCAAGAGTTCAGGCGCCGACCCATGGGTTCGCCAGATCGTCGTGCGCGAGGCGGTGCCCGGCGGCGTCAAACAGACGGTGACCGCCGAAATGAAGGACGGAACGAAACGTCGCCTCGTCTTCACGATGCTGTATGACGGCACCCCGTCCCGGATCGAAGGCGCGCCAGCGGCCTGGGACACGGTGGTCACCCGGCGCATCGACGGCCGTACGTCGACTTTCGAAACCTATGATTCCCGTGGCGGGAAATACAAGGTGTCTGGTAAGTCCGTGGTCTCCGAAGATGGCCGAAGGATGACCACGTGGCAAAAGGGCATTGGCGCGACCGGTGAGCCGCTGGAATTTGTGGTGGTCTACGATCGGGTCGCCCCGGCGCCTTCGCCAGGACCCGCTGTCGAGCAGTGGAGCCGCGAGAAGCTGGCGGAGATGGAAAGCCAACTGACGCGTTCCGCCGTCGCCAGCTGCCCCTCGTTTGAAGTCCTCGTTCGCAAGCCCGGCACCGTCGCCGCCCTGCTTCACCGCGCAAAAACGGGCGAAGCGGAACTGCACGAAGAGATGGCAGACTTCTTTGCCGTGCAGTCCGGATCGGCCACGCTCGTGTTCGGCGGAAAACTGAAGGGTGGCCGGACCACCGGCAAGGGAGAGCATGCCGGCGACGGAATCGAAAACGGGACGACACGCCGTTTGGCGCAAGGTGACGTCGTGCATATTCCGCCAGGCATTCCGCATCATGTCGTGCTGGCGCCCGGCGAAACGATTACCTATCTCCTCATCAAAAGCAAAGAGTAGACGAGGCACAGCCGAGCCTGACGCCGGTGCCCCACCTTCCCCACCACATCAAGACCCAGATTCCGCCTCAGCACCTACTGGGGGGCGTTTTGAAACTGAATGCGGAGACCTGCCCAACCCAACCATCCATGCCTGTCCACATCCGGCGAAAGACGCCTCCTCACAACAACCGATCCAGGATTCCGGATCCGCCTACCAGACCCGCCGTGCCACAACCTCCGGTTTGCCCGGCACCTTGCCGATCACATTGAGGCGCATCAGGATTTGCAGGTTGCGGCGGCTCCAGTCAGCCGGCACTCCCACGAGCGCCTTGCCGAGCATGCCCTCATCGGTGATTAGCTCCGAAGCAGCATCCGAGCCGTACTGCGTCACCCCGGCAAGCGCAATCAGTGGCCCCGGCGATTCGGGCAGGAAGATCCGCGTGACCACCGCGTAGTCCTCGTTGGTCTGGCCGTTCTCCTTCAGGCTGTCCACAAACCAAGTCCGATGCGCGCCATCCTGTTCGCGGATGCCTCGCCGCGTGCCCTCCTGAACCAGCACGAACGGCAGTTTGGAGGTGAGCTTCTCCGTCCACTCGTGCGGAACGGCTCCCACCAATACGGCCGGAGATTCCCTTAAGTCGACAAACGAAAAGTTGCTGCCTACACGGATCCGGAACGCCTTCCGGTGGGAGGCAAACAACGCGCTCAGCCGCGACGCCACCTGCATCGTCCCCACCGTGACGTACTGGTCGGGGACAGGCACGATGTCCGCGATGTTCACCTCGCCGGCCTTGAGGGGAAGCGCATACGGGCTTGGGAACTGCCCGTGCGGAGTGATCTTCATGTAGCTCTCATGCAGCCGGCGCGACAGATGATAAACCACCGGCTGGCGCAGGCAGATCAGAACCGGCCCGGGCGCCGCGAGATCCGGAGCCCAGAACGCCTCCACCGCCGTCTTCCGGGACGTGGCCATCAGCCACGCCGCCACTCCAGCCAGCAGAACACACCCGGCAACCGCAATTCCAATCCTCCATCCGGGGCCCTTTCTTGCGCTCATCGCGGGCGCTCCGGGCATGCCGCTGGTTCCGAATTCGGGCACATACGACCCGGGCGCCAGCGTGATCCTGAGGCGGGAATGTACGCCGGCATGGTCATAGTACTGCGTCAGGCGTTTGCGAACCTCGGTAGCCCGCACCCGCACGATGGCATCCGAATTCGGTTCGTAGCTCGGACCGCGGTGGAAGAATTCGGCGCCAATGGTTCGCTCTTTCAGTAGGTCCTCGTGGCCTGCCATGGCGCGCTCCACGATGTGGGTCAGAAATTCCTGGCAGCGCTTGGAGGAACGGAACGCCTCGGACTCGACGATCTGGCGCAGTTCTTCTTTGATCGCGGCCCGCTGTTCGGGAGACAACGCGCTTTTCCCAAGCGATGGCTCGGCAACGGGCGTCTTGTGCGCGGAGTCCTCCATGGACCACCCCCAATTCGCGCTCTCAGTATATCACCCGCTCAATTCCACAACTGCCCTCGGAGCGGGTCTGAAATCGTTGATTTTACGGGCCTCCTTACTGTTAAAAACAGTTTTGAGCGTTGAATGGCCCCGCCGGTGGGAACATACTGAACCCAGCGCGCCATCCGTCACCGCACGGATCCGCGAAAATGTTGCTTCCGATTGGAGGGTCTTCCCGTGTTCACGAACTTATCTGCCCCCTTCCGCGTCCTGCTGCTGCTTGTTGTGTCCGCGGCCGTAGCCTCTGCACAGATTAAGTCCAGTGCAATCACCGGCACCGTCAGTGATGCCAGCGGCGCCGTGGTTCCCAATGCCACCGTGGTCATTACCAACGTCGACACCAACGTGACCCAGGAACTGAGGACCAACGCCGTGGGCGTGTATACACTCCCGTACCTCGCCGCGGGACGCTTCTCCCTGTTGGTGAAAGCTGACGGATTCCAGAGCTACCGCCAAACCGATATCGTGCTGGCCACCGCGACCACCGTCCGCGTGGATGCCGTCCTGTCGCCTGGAAACCTCCAGTCCACCGTGGAGGTGCGTGCCGATGCCGCGACGCTACAGACCGAAACGTCCACCGTCCAGAGCGCCGTCAACGCCAACCTGATCGCTACACTGCCCAACATCAACAACAATCCGCTCTATTACGCAAGCCTCCAGGCCGGTGTGGTGCCGGCACCGCAGATGTACACCAGCACGCGGCTGGGCGTTGGCTTCCAGGACCGCCAGGCGATGTCGGCAATGCGCATCAATGGCGGCCTGATGGGGACCAATGACGTGCAGTTGGACGGACTGTCGGTCCAGGGCGCTGCATGGCACGAAACGACCGTGGTGCCTGACCGTGACACGCTCCAGGAAGTCCGCGTGATTTCAAACAGCTTTTCCGCCGATCAGGGCGCCGGCCAGGGCCTGATCTCGATGATCACCAAGAGCGGCACCAACGAATATCACGGCACCCTGCGCTACCGCCTGCGCAACGAAGCGCTCAATGCCAATGGTCTGAACAACAACCTGCGCGGCATCCGAAGGCCCAAGTACCGGCTGAACGAGGGCGGCGGCACGCTTGGTGGTCCGGTGATCTTGCCCAAACTCTATAACGGCAAGGACAAGCTCTTCTTCTTTGCCTCCTTCTACCGGCTCACCCACTCCGACCCGGTCACCTACCAGACGCGTGTTCCCACCGATCTCGAACGCCGGGGCGACTTCAGCCAGACCAAGGTGGCCGACAACGCGGGCAACCCCGTCCCCGTGCAGATCTTCGACCCCTTCAGTGCGCGCCCCTACAACAACAGCCCGACCGTCTTCATCCGCCAGCCGTTTGCGAATGCCATCGTCACCAACCCCAGCCCGTTCGGACTCAAGATCCTGGGCGCCTATCCGCAGCCCAACAATCCTCCCACCGATGCCTTCCAGAACAACAACTACTTCTTCTCCGGCATCACGCCCACCGTGCGCAACTCCTTGTCGAGCCGCATCGACTTTCATCCCAATACCCGCCACTCCATCTACCTGAGCGGCGGATTCACGCGCGGCTCCATCAGCCAGCCCAACCGCTGGGGCGAGGGCAATCCCTTCGTCAATATGGCTTTCCCTGGCGTTACCGAAGATGAAAACCCGTACGCCCAGATCGGCGACACCGTCACCCTGAGTCCGTCCACCGTGCTCGACGTGCGCTACGGCGCCACGCGCATCCGCACCAATTCGTCCTATCCGGCAGGCACGGGCTTCGATTACAGCGCCTACGGGATGCCCAGGGAAGTGCAAGCGCTGTCGGCCATGTTCGGCACCGCTCCAAGCATCTTCAACTTCGGCGGACCGATCGCCAGCCTGAACGCGGACGGCTGGGCTCGCAAGCGCGAAACCCAGTTGAACCACACGCTCAACGGCAGCGTGACCAAGACCGCCCGCCGCTGGACCATCAAGGCAGGTGCCGAATATCGCGTCTATCTCGGTAACTGGCAGGATCTGCGCTATGCCACGCCCGCATTGAACGGGAGTAATCACAACGGGCAACTCGGCGGACTGAGCGGCGGCAATTCGTCGCTGATTACCGATCCCGCCCTTCGCGGCATCAGCTTCGCCACCATGCTCACCGGCGTGGCTGGCTACGAGATCCCGGCCGGCACCAGCACGCGCCCCGCGCTGGCGGCGAAGTACTTCGGCCTCTACTCGCAGAACGATTGGAAGGTCTCAAGCAAGCTGACCGTCAACCTCGGCCTCCGCTGGGAAGTGCAACCGGGCCCGACCGAGCGCTATAACCGGATCTCCGGCATCGACCTCACCACCGGCAATCCGTACACCGCCGGAATCAGTCTGCCCAACCCGCTCGGCGCCCTCGGACTGATCGCTTTCCCGGGAACCGGCAGTTACTCGCGCAATCTGTGGGATACCCAATGGTCGAACTTCTCGCCGCGTCTCGGCCTGGCCTACCGCATCCGGAACTCTACCGTGATGCGCGCCGGCTACGGTCGTGCCTACACACCGAGCAATACCGGCTTCAACGCCAACGGTCTGATCTACGGAACCGGCCCCTTCTCGGGAGGTGCGCAGGCCAATCCCTACGGACTGGCGCCCAACGGAGTACCCATCGGCCGCTGGGAGAACCTGGGCAACACCATCGTGATTCCCGCGCCCGGAGCGAACCAGGCGCCCGCACTGTATGGAAACAACAACGCGGCGCTTTCGGTGGACCTGATCCCTCGCAATTACCGGAACGGTGTCGTCGATCAATGGAACTTCTTTATTGAGCGCAACGTCGGGAAAGCCTGGCTGGTGGGCGTGGGTTATGTCGGGTCGCACGGCACGGATCTCCAGTGGCGTGGATTCCCGCTCGCCGGTACGCACAGCATCTCCGACGACACGCTCGCCGCGTGGCGCTCCGGATGGCTGGCTTCCAACGGGTTGAACGATCCGGCCACCGTGCAGGTGCCCAACCCGCTGCCCGCGCTCGTCGGCAAGGCGTCGGGCGGCATCAACGGCGCGAACATCGCCACGCTGCATACGCTGAAACCTTACCTGGGGCTGCTCGGCCAGACCTACCTCGGCAACGGTGGAATCAGCGATTACCATGCGTTGCAGATCCGCGTCGAACGTCCGCTTTCGAACGGGCTGCAGGCCATGTTCAATTACACATGGTCGAAGGCGTCCGGCCTCGTCGGCGGCTCCGGATCGTCCACCTACGCCGAATCCCAGGCTGCCGGCCTCGGAACGACTGCGAGCGGTGGCACCGATTTCCGCAACCTCGCCAACAACCGCGGACTTCTCGGCTATGACGTCCCGCACCGCCTGGTGGTCGCCGCCACCTACGAGTTGCCCTTCGGTCAGGGCAAGCCGATTCGTACCGCCAACAGCGTGGTGAACTACGTCGCCGAGGGCTGGCAGTTTTCCACCGCCATCACCTTGCAGAGCGGTCAGCCTTGGGGGCCGAGTTGCGGCGGCATGAACGGACGCTGCTTTGAAAACTCGGGTGAGGCCGTCGAAGTCCCCGCCGAATTGCAGCGCTGGTACGACGGCAGAACGCCCGTGACGCTGCCGTCGGGCCGAGTGATCACGCCCGCAGCCTTCACCCACCTGAAGTGGAATCCCGACCGTTTCCGCGCGCCGGTGGTGCAGTTGCCGAACGGCAGCTATCAAGTCGATCAGTATTACTGGGGTCCGACCGCGAAGTATGTCAACGGTCTGCGCACTCCCGGTTTCTATAACGCCAACCTCACGGTCAACCGCCAGTTCCGCCTGGCCGAACGCTTCAACCTCGAGTTTCTGGCCGAAGCGACGAATTTCCTGAATAAGACCAACATCAACCCGAATGCGGTGAATGGAGGCGTCAACGCGGTGCTGGCCGCGAATGCCGCCACCAACACGAAGATCGGACAGAACAGCAACATCAACCACGGCAGCTTGAGCACCAGCTTCTTCGAGCCACGTCAGTTGAGCTTGTCGTTGCGTCTGCGATTCTAGCGGCGGCTCAGCGCGTCAGATTCTTCACGCGCGCGGCTTTCGATCCCGGCGTTTGCCGGGCCCCGAAGTAGTCGAGGCCCGGCATCTCGTTCCTTGCCAGTGAAGCGTCCGGTGAGGCACGGTTTTCGGAGAGTCCGTCAACAGGGAACTCCCAGCCCCACCAAGATGCCCCAACCAGATGCTCCCACTTGACCAAGCCCCCTGCTTCGGCCGCCCTTCCTCCGCCACCTTTCGGAAGCCACCTTTTCAGCCGAGGCGAGGACCATCACCAATTGCGCCATGACCGGTTTCTCCCGTTTCTGCTGGTAACCGTCAACTGCCTACTTCGTCATAACGTATACTGACTTCGGAGTCACTTTCGAACCGGACTTCTTCTCGAGGAGGCTGATCATGGCGCCAATTCAACTCTTCCCTGGGATGGCCGAACTGTAAACGGCGGAAGGATGGGCACTATATGAACAGCGAGATCACTCAACAACAGAAGCAGTACGCCCATGGCATGATCGAGCGCCTGGCTCCGGAAAAGCTCTCCGCCGTCGTCGGGCTCTTGGAAGTCATGCTCGATCCCTTCGACCGCGCTCTGGCCACCGCGGAGATCGACGACGAGCCCGTTAGCGAGGAAGAGCACCGCGACGTCGAAACCTCGCGTGAGTGGTTCAAGCACAACCAGGGGACTCCCTTCGAACAGGTCGTCACCGAACTCGGCTTCACCATGGAGGAAGTCACCAACTACAAGGAATCTTCGTGAGGAACCTGGTCCTCACCGATCAGGCCAAGGCCGATCTGGCGGGGTTGGACCGCGCCAGCCGCTTGCGCATCGCCGCCGCCATCCAGCGCCTCGTCCAGGACAGCGCGGGGAACATCAAGAAGCTCCAAGGCATCGACCCCCCCTGAGTATCGCCTGCGCGTTGGCGATTGGCGCGTCCGCTTTTCCTGTCCGGATTCCGGAACCGTCCGCGTCAACCGAGTCCTCAACCGCCGAGAAGCCTACCGCTGAGCCTGTGCACCAACGTGCACCGCGAATCAGCTTTCCGTTTCACACGCCATCTGATTTCACCATTCTGTTACGGGAGAACCCCCAACTTGGCGGAGCTCTTTCCGTCGTTCCATTGCTGGGGCGCCAATCCGCCCTCCCCAAAGGGCCAACAGGGTCTTATCCTCATCGCAAGCCTTGGAACGATGCAAGATCTCTGCCTCGGTGAACGGATGTCGAGGCTTAATCAGGATTTCCGGTCAACGCAGACTGCTAACTATAAATAGCCAAAAATATTTGAAATTTTTGGCTGCACTCAGCGATCAGCGGTGAGCGTTCAGCTTTTGAATCAGCGCGGTGAGCATGCGTTTCACTTCGGTGGCACGGCCGTTCAGATCCTGGTAGTCTGCCGGGTTGAGGATCTTCAGATCTTTCGCCAGCAGCAGGTGATACTCGACCTCACTCGCCGATCCCATCGCGATCGAACAGAAGCGGGCGAACTCGGCATCCCCACTGCGTCCACATCCCTCCGCCAGATTGGCCGGGATGGAAGAACATGCGCGCCGGAGTTGACTCGTAAGCCCGTACAGTTCCTCGCGCGGAAACTTCGCCGTGATCTGATAGACCGCCAGCGTCAACTGGTGCGCCTTCTGCCAGACTTTCAGTTCGCGGAAATCCTTCACGGCGCGAGATCCCCTGGTTTCCATCGGTTCCTGGTCCGATGATCGTGGTATCAGGCAAGAGCATCGAGGAGGAACCGATGGAACTCTTCTACAAGCTGTTTGGCAGCCTGCTGGCTTTTGTATACCACTGTTTTGACCGCATCGTCATCCAGGGGTACCTGCCGCTGTTGACGCGGCCCGAGCACATCGTTTGTTTCTTCCGCGACGTGCATGGGATCTATCCCATCACCAAACAGGCTTTGGGCAAGAGAACGAGCGATTACCAGCGGTGGGTGAAAGCTTTCGCGGACAACCATCACATTCCATTCCAGTGGCCTGACGAAGAGATGAAGGAGAAAGACATCAAGAAGGAAGACTACGTCTGCCCCTACTGTCTGAGCATGGAACGGCGCAAACGCTTCGGCGTCTACTTCATCTTCAAAAGCATGGAGCGCGGTCCCACATTTCGCGCTTGCGAGCCCAAGTATGCCACCAGTGATCCTCACTACCGCATCATCCGAAGGGAGTGGTCCCGCTACACGCATTACTATTTCTACATCCGCGATGAAGTGCTCGGTCCCATGGCGATGTGCGTCGGCACCTTCCTGCCCTTTCAAACCACTTACTACATCAACGCTCACCACTTCATCGCTGGGGAACTCCAGCGCCGCGGTGTCCGCTTCCACAAGAATGATAACGCCTTCCTCTGGACCGACAACCCACAGGCACTGCAGCAAGCGTCTGCAGTATTGGACCTTTGTATTGGGTCCGACGTTCTCCCAGAAAGACCGCGCCGCCATGCACTTGCATCGTGACTACTCACTGAACCAGGTCGAGTACTGCCGCAATTTCATCTTCCGGCGCAACTTCCCGATTCACAAAATCTTCGAGCGCTCTTGTGAGTTAG
>JAEUQE010000010.1:2772-17413 GCA_016789785.1 Bryobacterales bacterium | reverse complement strand
GGTCGAGTACTGCCGCAATTTCATCTTCCGGCGCAACTTCCCGATTCACAAAATCTTCGAGCGCTCTTGTGAGTTAGGTGAGTCTAGCTCAGTCTAGGCGGCGCCGCGTTCGCAGCCCGGGGGGCTCGCCTCGATGCTGTACGGTATTCGCAGCATCGACGCGGCAAGCTTCCTGGTCAGTTGCCTGGTGCTTGTGGCGGCGGGCCTGGCCGCCAGCTACTTTCCGGCTCGCCGTGCCGTGCGGATCGAACCCTTAACAGCCCTTTGAACTGAGTAATTCGAGGGCTCGCTGGAAGATGGGGCCTGTTTTTCCGATTGCGGCGTTGCGGTCCGCAGCGGGGTCTTCTCTGAGATCTCCTCACCGGCTCTAACGTCCCGCCGCCGTTTGCCGATCTTGTACACAGGAGTGCGGTGACAACTCCAATTGAACCACTTCAAGCCTCCCGCTACCGAGTACCCAAGTGCTACTACGCCGGATTTCCGCGCGATGGAATGCCGGCTCCTACGCGATCGGGGACCGATGGCACCGAGATTGGCGGGCGGATTACTGGTATCGTAGGAGTTGAGCCGTTCATGCCGACACGGATCTCATCCCGGGAGCGCGCGGCCCCTCGGGCGCGCCGTCTCCTGACCCGGATCGCCCTTTCCGGAATCCTGCTCCTGTTCCTCAACGTCGTGCCGCAGCCGCTCCCGGCGGAGACCGGAAGGTCCGTAGTCAGCGATCTGGCGCGCGCCTCGGTGCGGGCGTGGGGACCTGCGGACGGAATGCTGGAGGAGGCAATCTTCTCCATACTCGAATCGCCAGACGGCTTCATATGGATCGCAACCCGCGACGGGTTGGTGCGATTTGACGGCGAGAATTTCCAGCGGATCGCGCGTGGCGACAAACTGGACGCGCGGGATTTCGCGGTGGGAGCGCTGGCGTTTACGGGCAACCGGATCTGGCTGGGGGCTCGCGACGCCATTCTCGCCGCCAAGCCGGATCGCTTCGGATCGCACATTCACGTCACCTTTGAGGTGCGCCGGTTCGCGCGGCGCGAGGATGACCGGTTTGGCATTGCGAGCATGCAGGTAACGGGCGACGGAGTGCTGATGTTGCGCCGCACCGATGGGATTTTCGCGGTGGCGGCGCCTTCGAATGATTCCGCGATCCCTGAGCCTCAGTTGCTGGCCGCGCCGCCGCCCGGCACGACGATTCAAGCCTGGACGCCCAGTCCGGGGGGAACACACTGGATCAGCACGGGAGATCGGGTGTTTCGCCGCAGAGGCGATTCCTGGCATCCGTTGGAGGGAAGTCCAGCCAACGTGACGACCCTGCTGACCACCCGGACGGGTGACCTCCTGATGTTGGGACACGAAGGACTACACCGGTTTCGAAACGGGGTGGTCCGGAGAGTGGACGTGCCAGGCCTTCGTCCACTGGAACCTGGGCGCGCGATGCTGGAGGACAGCAGCGGCGCGATCTGGTTGGGCGTGACTGGGGGCGTAGCGCGTATCCACCGCGATGTTGTCGAGACGCGCGACCTAAGTGGAAACATCCGGCCGGATGACCTCGTGCTTGCGTTCTATCAAGGACGGGACGGCGCAGTTTGGTGTGGTACACGAAGGGGCGCGGTAGTGCGAATCGAGGAACCACGATTTCGCGTGGTGGACGGGCGTGACGGATTGGGCGAAAGCGCGGTAAGCGCCGTGGCGCAGGACGGGCGGGGGAGGCGCTGGATCGCAACCCGGACTCGAGGTGTGTACCTTGAGGAGCGCGGCAAATGGCGCCAAATTCAGGGAAGCGACCGCTCCGTATTCTACGCCCTCGCGCGCACTGGACAGGACAGGATGCTGATGGCAAGCAGCCTGGGACTGTGGATTTCGGATGGGTCCTCCACGCGGCTCCTGAAAAGCGCTCCCGCGCCACAGACGCCTACCCGCTATCACACGTTTTCTCCGGTACCTGACGGCCCGGTGGATTCCATTTACTATTCCGATTCGGCGCGTATCTGGCGATTGCGGATCGGTGCGAATGGCGAACCCGGCTCGGTCGAGCCAGTGACCGACTATCCATTGGTACGCGCGATTCTGCCTTTGAAGGATGGTTTGTGGCTGCTTGGCTGGGAGCATGGTCTGGCGCGTTTTGCCGGCGGCAAGCTCACGCGCTACGGGCTTGGCGCCGGGCCGGTGCGGCGAGGGATGACGCTTTGGGAAGTGGACGAGAAGTATCTGCTGGCGGGCACAAGCGAAGGGGGAAAGCTCTTTCACCGCGAACAGGAAGTGTTTCCCGAACGGCCGGCCTTGTTTCCGGAAGAACACATTTTTCAGGTTCAGGAGGACCGCGGCGGGCAGTTGTGGTTGCTGGCGCGCCGGGCGCTCCTGCGCGCCCGGAGAGAGGATTTCAACGCCTTCGTCGCCGGCCGGGCTTCGAGCGTCCCTGCCACGCAATACACGCCGCGGCTTGGGCTTCCGAGCGCGAACTTCGGCCTCGGGACATCGGCAACGTCGATGGTGGATCGCGATGGCGAGTTGTGGCTGGCCTCGCTGGGCGGAGCCATCCGGGTCCGGCCACAGGATATCGTTCCGCACTCCAACGACATCCGCTGCGCAATTCTGGGGCTGCGCGCCAATGGCGCCCCTGTGAACCTGGATGGCGACCTGCGTCTTCCCGCGGGAACCAACCGCGTGCAGATCCAATACACCACGGCCGGGCCATGGATTGCGGAGAATCCGGTGATCCACTACCAACTGGAGGGCAGCGCGGTCGGCAAGATGGACACTGGCTCAAACGAGGCGGTGTACACAAACCTCGGGCCGGGGCATTTTCGCTTCCGCATCGCGGCCACGCTTCCTTTGCAGGATCAAAGCGGTCCGGAGACGATTCTGGAGTTCGACATCGAGCCTTATCTGCATCAGCGTGCCTCTTTCCAGATCCTGGCTGGGCTGGCGATCGGCTGGACCATTGTGGGTGGCTTGTGGTTGCGCCGCCGGCGCTCGGTCCTTCGCACCCGCGAACTGGAGGTTCGGGTTGCCGAACGCACCGCCGAACTGAATGCGGCACGAGACGAGGCCGAGCGGGCCCGGGTAAAGGCGGAAGATGCGGCCCGCGTGAAATCGGAGTTTCTGGCCACCATGAGCCACGAGATCCGCACTCCAATGAACGGCGTGATCGGCATGATTCAGTTGCTGGAAGCGACCACGCTGGCCAAGGCGCAACGCGAGCAACTTGATGTGATCCGCTCGTCGGGTGAACTGCTGCTAACGATTGTCAACGACATGCTCGATCTCTCGAAAATCGAGACTGGGTCCCTTCACCTGGAGAATGTTGACTTCAGCTTACCGGCGCTATTGGAGGACTGCGTGGATCTGTTCCGGGGGCAGGCGGCGGGCCGGAAGTTGCAGCTTACGCTGGAGGTCGCGCCGGATTGTCCGGTGTTTGTCACTGGGGACCCCACGCGGATCCGGCAGATCGTGTTGAACCTTACGGGGAACAGCATGAAGTTCACCGAGACCGGCTGGGTACGCATCCGGGCTGCCCGCGAGATCAACCCGGAAGGGCGGCACGGAGGGGTTCGCGTCTCGGTGCGAGACACGGGCATCGGCATTGCCGAAGACAAGCTGGCAGAGATTTTCAAAGCGTTCACACAAGCCGAGTCCTCGACCACCCGGCGTTATGGCGGCACGGGCCTGGGTCTCACGATCTGCGACCGGCTGGTGGGCGCAATGGGCGGATCGATTACGGTGACAAGCACCCTGGGAGAAGGGTCGGAGTTCACGTTTGTGCTGCCGCTGGCTGAGGCTCCCGAACCGGGGATAGCCGAATTGGCGGAGACGCGAGGGGCCCCCGAGCCGGGTCTGCGCGTTCTGGTGGTGGAGGACAACGTGGTAAACCGGCGGATCACTGAGGCGCTGCTCCACAAGCTGGGCTGCGCGGTCACGTCCGTGGACGATGGTGCGAAAGCTGTGGAGGCGGCGACCCATCACGAGTTCGACGCGATCCTGATGGACTGTCACATGCCACGGATGGATGGCTATGAGGCCGCCAGCCGGATCCGGCGGCTGGACGGAGTGGCTGGGTCGGTGCCAATCCTTGCGCTCACCGCTTCGGCATCACCGGAGGATCGCGAGCGGAGCCGGCAGGCAGGGATGGACGGACACATCTCCAAGCCGGTGACTCTGGAGGATCTGCGAACCGCGCTGAGCACCATTCGGCCCGTGGCGAGACGTGGCGCACTTGCTGGCGAAGAGCGGGCGGAATCGGGCGTAGCGCCGTCTGACGATCTGGTGGTACGCGAGAAGTAACGTCTGCCGGGACGGCGCTGCTTGCCACTGGAAGGGTACACCGTGTAACGAGGTCTCACATTCCTCGGGCTTGCATGGGGTGGTAGACTGTTGGCTATGCGGAAACTCGGAATCACGTTCGCAGCCTTCGTGCTGTCCTCCTGCCTGGCGCAGGCCGGAGATCTGATGCACTGTTTTGCCTTCACGCCGATCGCGGAAGCAACGCAGGCTGACTGGGATGCGTTCTACAAGGCCACCAACGAATGGCCGAAGAAAAACAAGGCGATCAAGATGGTATGGGCTGGCAAGCTGGCTCGTCCGCTCGCGCAGTTCGGCACTTCCGACGCGGAAGCGCGCAAGAAGGTCATGTCGGGAGAGAAGGGCGTTAGTGGAGCGCTCACGGTCACGCGACGCGAGTATGGCGTGTGCATGGCGATGGAGGGCTCGGGTGAACCGGCGGCAATTCTGAAGGCTTACTCCTCGCACCCCTATCACAAGGAATGGAGCGCGGCCTATGAGAAGGTTCGCGTGCCCGGTACAACCACTTACGACATCGTGAGCAAGTAGCTTCCCAAGCCACTGGCTCCCAAAGAAAATCGGGCTGCTGCCGGAACCTCCGTTTTCCGGCAGCAGCCCATTCTGTTTCATACTGCCTTTATCCGAATCACGCCCCTTGAGAATTCGGGGGCTTCCAAACAAACTCGGAATCGCGATCGTTACTTTGTCCGGGACGCCGCCAGATACTTCTTCACAGTGACGCCCGGAGATGTCTGATCCGAGCTGGCCGTGAGCGCTCCCAACAGCAACAGCAAGTCTGCTGTTGCGCGCAGCGTGGATTTTTCGAGATCCTCCACACTTACTGCATCATTTACCAAAGCAGAATGTTCAATCGGTCGGGGTCCTTTCGCACTCTCCACCACAGGCGCCAGAAGCACGGACGCCACCGAGGTGGTATCCCGCGCCGGGCATGGCGGATCGTGAGGAATGACAGCAAGGTTCAACCGCCTCTCCGCCCGGCCACGGGAGACAAGCTCCGCGCTCACCTGATACATCGCCTGCAAGGACAGTCCCGCAAGGATGAGTTGCATTGTGCTCAGGAAAGCGGGTGCGGCGCCAAACGCCGCTGCGACGATCATGACGCCCTGCGTGAGTGCCATGAGACAGAACGAGAACAAGCACCACCGCAGGTGGAGACTGGAGCCGCGGTGCATCAAGGCCACGGAGCAGATGGCCATCAACATGAGCGCTCCCATTGCCGGTATCAAGAAGGGTTGCATGTGTATACGCTCGCTATGTTTCCAAATTATCGATTTCCCGTCATCAATCAACTTGGCCAGATACCCTAAGCAGCCCACAATAGCGCTTAAGGACCCTGAATGGGGCGGTCCCACACCCGAGGTATTGGGCGGTACTGGTAAGGAGCCCGGTAGAGGTCCAATGCGAGGCGCGGAGGCGGCGACACGCGGAAAGTATCCACTTTATTATCAATTCTTTACGAGGTATTCTGGGCCAATGCCCGGTTGCCCTGGGGAACCGCCTCGGACAAGGGCAGGGACCGGCAAGACCCAAACCATTTCCGGCGGAGTTCTAAAGTCTTCCGGTCAGGCCCGTGATTGCGGGCGTTCCTCGATCCGGACAAATCAGACCGCAAACCCGCCGCCAGAGCCGGAATACCCGGTGGCCGGTTCGAGAATTGCGCTCATTGAGCCCTTCGATTCGGGCAAACGCCAGTCGGCGCCATAGCTGTGGATCTGGTCCTTCGCGAAGGAGGCGACGGGGAGTTCCGCGGTGAGGACGATCGTGCGGCCGGCCGTATCGACTTCGACGGCATGACGGTAGGCTTCGCTGACGGAGAGAAGAAAGAGTTTCTGGAGCATCTCCACGACGTAATCGTAGCTATGGTCGTCGTCGTTCAATAGGACCACGTGGAAAAGTGGAACGATCACATCCTGGGTGGACTGCTCGGTTTCCGGAAGCGTCGCAGGCATAGGGGGCAATCTTCAGGATGCCATGACGCGGGCCGGATTGCCATTGACCCATCCGGAGCAGGGCTTGGGCGGCAGCGCGCTGGCGGTGGCCCCTGGACACGGTTCTCCAACATTGTTCTTTGCGCCACTTGAGGAATGCAGGCTGCGGGGAATCGCGAAGCCGCCCCGGGCGGCGCCGTTTTCAGTCTGGCGCCCTAGCTTGCCCTGGCGAGTCCGCCCGCCAATCTCCTTGGCACTGGGGACTGGGACGTGGAAGGCGCCGCTGGAGATGTCGATGCCACCTCGCCAGCGGCGGATTGATCCGAAAGAAGCGCGTTGCACAGGTTCGTCAATCGGGCCGGACCGTAGCCGTCCTGCGCCGCAAGTGCCCGGGATTGGCCTGCGGCACACATTTCCAAAAGGTGCACTCTCGCATCAGGGCACGAGTTCATGACGTGCGGGGAATGCGTTGACACGATAATCTGCACGTCGGGAAAAACCGTCCGTAGGGCCGGCAGAATCCGCGCCTGCCACGCTGGATGGCAGTGCGCATCCACTTCATCAATCATGAGCACACCCTGATCCGTCCCGTCCCGTTCCTGGCGGATCATGAAGTCGGCCAGCCAGCCCATGATCGTGCGGACTCCATCGGGAAGTTGCGCCATGTTCAGGCGCCGGCCGCGCCAGCAGAGCAGAGGCTGCAGCGTCTCCTCATAGTCGATGCCAACCCACACATCTTCGTCGAAGATCGTGCGCAAGGCCTGCTCAAAGCGCCTCAGCGATACTTCGTAGCGGGAGCCAGGCAGTCCCTGCTTGGCCGCGAGCGCCGACTTGGTGAACACGGTCACAAGCCAGGATTGGACGATGGCGTTCTCGACGGTGGCATCGAAGGAAAGCGAGGTGTCGAGGGTCGCGGCTTCCGTGGCGGCGCGAGGGTCGGCGAGGAACTTAAGCGCGGGTTGGGCCGAGTAGGCCGCCGCGAGGCGTCGAAGAGGCACTCGCCTGACGGGCCGGCGGAGGTTGCCGCTTTCACGGGAACTCGCCCAAAGATAGGCCTCCCCCCCATAGACATAGCCGTGCGCGGCGGGCTGGTAGGGCATGCTCAGATGTCCCAAAGTGTTGTTAAGCCACAAAGCGTGCGCCGCGGCCTCGTCGGTTCCCCGCCCCGCAAGCTGAATCTCCTGGCCTTCCGCATCTCCGCCGAATACCACCGCCGCGCTGGACGAGGCCCGCCCCGCCATTGCGTGACGGAAGTCCCCGAGAGGGAATCCGCATCCTTCCGTTCCGGCCAGAACCCAGCACAGAGCCCGGAGCGCGGTGGTCTTCCCTGCCCCGCTCGCTCCGATGAGCACATGCGGACCCGGGTCCGGTTTGCCGTCGGCCCCGGCGAAGTTGAGGTCCAGTTGCTCGAAGGGCCCGACGCCGCGGGCAAGCAGTCTCGTAATGCTCATCTCGGCTCCTCTCTTGCGCGCTATCCCAGGTAGCGGCGCAAGCACAAACGCCAAGCTGGCCCGAACGGCAGAACGCCAGCCAGACAGCAAGCGGTGAGCGGAGGCATGCCCCGCGCACACGGATGCACATAAGAGATTCGGCGGAATTGGGCAAGGGGTTTATACCGAAAGTGGTGCTTTTGTATCCTGTGCGCCCCGGTGGTCCCGCAGCAGCGACGAAAAGCACTCGGTGGCGCGATTGAATCGCTTCCGCTTGAGGTGAACGATGCCGAGCGGGCGGATCAGGCCGGGCGGTTCGAGCGCTGGGACAGATCGAGCGCCCGGGCAATCATGCCGGGCTACAGCGGCTTGGGCGAAGGGTCTATACCGATAGTGGTGCTTTTGTATCCTGTGCGCCCCGGTGGTCCCGCAGCAGCGACAAAAAGCACTCCGTGGCGCGATTGAATCGCTTCCGCTTGAGGTGAACGATGCCGAGCGGGCGGATCAGGCCGGGCTGCTCAAGGGGGATCGCCACCAGACTCCCCTGTTCGATCTCATTGCGCAGCATGCGCGATGGCAAAATGCTGATGGTGGAGCCCAAGGCGAGCGCCTCTTTCACCATTGGAATCGAGTCAAAGTGCATGATGACGTCGACGGAAACGCCTTGCTCTTTCAGAAAACGGTCGACATCCCGGCGGATTGGAAGTTCGGGATCGAAGCCGATGAACTGAAGCCCTTCGAGATCGGCGGGGCCGACACAGTTGCGGCTTGCGATGGGATGAGCCGGGGAGGCTGCCACACACATCTCCTCGTCGCGCCACGGGATGACAGCAATTTCCTTGGTGGGATGAGGATAGCTGACGAGGCCGATATCGGCTTCGGCGGAGCGAATGACCTCATAAACGCGCTCCGGACGCAGATACTCCACGGCGAGTTCGGCGCGAGGGAGAATCCGGCTGAATTCCGTTTGGAGTTCGGACATTTCCGACAATCCGACCGAGAAGATGGCCGCGACGCGGACGGTGCCGGCGACGTCGGACTTAAGCTGCTCGACGCCACTTTCGAACTCGTCCCAGCGGCGGATGAGGTCGCGGCAGAGTTCGAGATAAAGACGCCCGGCATCGGTCAGCAGGAGCGGACGGCGGGAGCGGTCCATCAGTTCGATGCCGATTTCGCGCTCCAGTTCCTGGATGTGCTGGCTGGCGGCGGACTGCGAAATCTGGTTGAGAGACGCACCCTTGCTCATGCTGCCGGAAACAGCGATGTCGCGAAAGAGCCTGTAGTGAAAGACGCCCAATCCCTTGGCAAGATATCATAAGCATCTCTTATTGCGCAAGTATATATTGCACAAGATGTGCTAATTGTGTGGTTTCCGAGCCCTAGAACTCGCCGCAGGAGGCGAGGAACAGATAGAGTTCTACTAGCCCCTCAGGGGTGGTGGAGAGGTTCTCGAGGATGTCGTTGAGAGGATCTTGCGATTCAGCAGGTTCGGTTGCCGAAGCTGACGTCAGGGAGAGGGGATTCTGGGAGAGGCTCTCGGGGGAAGGAGCTTCGGGCGCAGGGTATCCGTTGAGGGTTGGGGCGGTGGTACCTGACACTTCGTTCTGCACCATTGGCACACCTGGCACAACATGGCATGGCAAAGGGATGGGTACGGATGGCGTTTCTGGAAGCGGTGCCGTTTCCGGCTCAGGCCCATCGGCGGCGCCATCACTCACGGTGCCGTCACTCGGGGCTGCTTTATCGGCCGGTTGGATGGGCGAATGGTAGGGCTCGTCGCCAAGTCTGCAAAGCAGCAGCATCTCGCCGAGTACATACATCGACTTGACCCTGAGTTCGATCTCAAGGCTCCCGAAATGCAACCGCCGGATGCGTTCCCAGTCGTTGAACTCGCCCCACTTCATTGCCTCGAGGATGGTCTTGGAGATATGGCAGGTCCGGCAGGCATAGGAAGTACCGCAGCCAGCCGGAGAATCCTCCGCCTGCATGCAGTGCCACATCTCACCAGGACGCATGCCGATTGGATCCTCACCAGGCATGGCATCCAATGAGTGCAGGAAGGCTGGATTGGCATAGACGAGTTGTCGAAGGCCGTTCAATAAGAGCATAGGCACCTCCGACTCTTCCAGCAACACTTGAAGAGGATTGTGCGACAAGAGTTGATTCCGAAGCTGGGCCAGCGAGTCCACTGGCGTCCGCTCCGGGGACAGGAAATCCGTAATGAGGACCGTGTCGCTCACATGGAACTCATCGGCAACGGCGGCGCATTCTTGAAAGTCTTGTGCTGATTACCAATCAAACTCCGTGGCGGCCCACACTGGCACGGGTGATCTGTGCAACCGACGTTGCGCCGCATTGCCGCATCACCAAATCCAACTCGCGGCGCAGGATGTCGATCACTTTCTCCACACCCGGCTGGCCGAACGCCGCAAGGCCCCAGATGTAGGGCCGGCCAATGAACACGGCTTTTGCGCCAAAGGCAAGAGCTTTGTAGATGTCGGTACCGCGCCGGATGCCGCCATCCAGAAACACCGGGACGCGGCTTCCCACGGCCTCCACCACCTCCGGCAGACAGTCAATCGTACCCCGGCCGCTCTCTTCCGCGCGGCCTCCATGATTCGACACCACCAGACCATCGACGCCGTTCTCGCCGCAGATGCGAGCGTCCTCGGCCGTCTCGATCCCTTTGATCAGGAGTTTCATTCCTGAGAAGGATTTCAGCCGTGGCAGATCCTTCCAGTTCAGGGTAGGGTTCGACGTCCGCAAGTCACGGGTATCGATGCCCTGAAACATTGGCTTGCGCGCAAAAAAGCTTCCGGGCGTGGCGGGATGGCAAACGGCGCAATTGCGGGAGTCGAGTTTTCGGGCGCGTTCGAAGGTTTCCGTGTGCCGCCCCGCCTGCGTGTCGATGGTGAGCACCATCACCTTGCACCCGGCGGCTTCCACGCGCTTCACCAGCCGCTCAGTTACTTCCCACTTTGAGGAAGGATAGAGTTGGTACCAGGGTGGAGCGCCGAGCGACTTCGTAACATCCTCCACCGAGGTATTGGTGGCCGTGGACAACATCATGAGCGTGCGCTTCGCTTTCGCCGCGCTCGCGACGGGCAATTCCCCTTCCGGATGAAACGCCTTCTGATTGCCGACCGGCGCCAGCCCGATGGGCGTGTCCCAGACCGTGCCGAAGATCTCCGTGCGGAGGTCGGCCCTCGACACATCGACCAGCCGCCGGGGACGCAGATAGATGCGCGCGAACCCATCGCGGTTGGCGCGGAGCGTACGGTCATCATCGACGCCGGTCGCCATGTAGCCGAAGTGCGCGGGTGGTAGAACCTTGCGCGCGGCCGCTTCGAAGTCGAGAACATTCAGCGCAGCCTCGGGGCTGGCAATGGGGCCCGCAATTGGATCGGCTTGGGCGGCGCACAGAGCCGGGCTTCCGGCGGCGAATGCCAGGAAACGGCGGCGCACGAGGGTGCAATCGGCGAAGTTCATTGGCCGCCCAGTGTATCGGGCGGACGGGCGATGGTCAAGAGGCGGCTTCGCGGTGGTCAAGGCAAGTCCGCCGCGATCCACTCGAACCGACACCTGCCGCAAGACACTCCGTCCGCGGAGACCGGGCGGCTATGGCATGATCGTTAAGCAATGTCTCTCGTCAACTTCTCCAAACACGGCAGCGTCGCCGTTCTCACGATTGAAAATCCGCCTGTCAACGCGCTGAGCCCCGGTGTGCCGGAGGGCCTCTCGGAGGGTTTGCGCCAGGCAATTGCCGATGCCGATGTCGCCGCGGCGGTCATGATTGGCGGCGGACCCACCTACATCGCCGACATCAAATGAGTTCTAGAAAATCCACGAAGGACAAAGCCTGCCGCCGCGGAGATGCCGCTACGATCGTTGCTTCCCGGGAATATGCATGTTATCGTCGTTATGCCGTAGCGGAAGAGGGGCAGAATTTGCCGCTTCTTGCCACGTAATTTGTTCGCTTCAATCTAAAGGGAGACGGATATGCCGCGCATGATCGTAGCTTGGCTGATCTTGTGTTTCGCTGTGGCGGGGAGTTGGCAGGCTGGATACGCAGGCCCGCTGCTGAACGGGAATTTCGAAACGGGGAATCTCAGCGGTTGGACGGTCTTTACGACGGCCAATGGCTCGCTTGGCGCCGGCTTCCCGCAAGTGGTGACGTATGATACCGGCAACACGGGGACGCCCAGCCTCAGTGCGCAGTTTCGCGTAGGACAAGTCACATTCAACCCAGGGTTTCCAGCGGGCGGCGGATTGTTTCAAAACGTCACATTCGGCGATGGCAGCTTGACGATTACAGCAAGCATCGCCGCCCAGGGTGGCACCGGATCCAACTTTCAAGCAGGGCTCTTCCAACTGCTTTTGGATGGCGTAGTCGTGGCTAGCCATGATTTTGGCGCGATTGACGCCGGCGCCCAACTATTCTCGACGCTAAACTTACAGCGGAGCCATCACCGCGGGGGAGCATGAGATTCGCTTTGCCATCCTACGTCCCGCCACCAATATCAGTGCCACCCCGGTGCAATTTCTCGATAACATCGAGCTTTCCGGCACCGCAATCGTCCCAGAACCTGGAACGCTGGCCTTGCTGGCCATCGGCGGCCTCGGCCTCGGAGTCATGCGCTTGCGGCGGCCCGGCTAAGGTGCTCTGAATCGCACCCTGTGCACTCACGCCAACCGGTAGCCGCAAGCATTCGGCTCCCGGTCCGCTTCTCATGGCAGACGCCCGCCGGGCCATTGGTGCGCGATCATCACGCGCCGACCGACGTTGCACACGCGAGAGCGACCGGGCTCAAAGATGCGTCGTGCGTCGAGGGCCGACAGCGCGAAAGGCGAAGCCGGGCAGTGGCGCCGTGGGCTGAGGCGCGGAGAGTAGGGCATCGTCAACGAAGAGGCGGCGTGAGCGGAGGCCGGGCTGCTATGGCATCATCGTTAAGCAATGTCTCTCGTCAACTTCTCCAAACACGGCAGCGTCGCCGTTCTCACGATTGAAAACCCGCCTGTCAACGCGCTGAGTCCCGGTGTGCCGGAGGGCCTCTCGGAGGGTTTGCGCCAGGCGATCGCCGATGCCGACGTCGCCGCCGTGGTCATGATCGGCGGTGGACGCACCTACATCGCAGGCGCCGACATCAACGAGTTCCAGAAAATCCACGAAGGACAAGCCGGCGGGCTGGGGCCGATCCTGCGGTTGCTCACCGATTTGGAGGAGAGTCCGAAGCCCGTGGTTGCCGCGATTCATGGCACTGCGCTCGGCGGAGGGCTGGAGGTCGCAATGGCGTGCCACTACCGGGTGGCCGTTGCATCGGCACAAGTGGGTCAGCCGGAGGTGAAGCTCGGGATCATTCCGGGTGGCGAAGGTACTCAGCGCCTGCCGCGATTGGCTGGGGTTCCGAAAGCGCTGGAGATGTGTGCTTTCGGAGACCCGATCCCGGCGCGCGACGCGTTCGAATGCGGCATCGTGGATCAGATCGTGGAGAGCGATCTGCTCACCGGGGCGATTCAATTCGCCGGGAGCGTGGCGTCCGTGCCGCCTCCAAAGACGAGTGAGCGAACCGCGAAGATTGGCGATGCCGGTGCGAATGCAGCAGCGATTGCGGCGACGCGCGAAGCAGCAAACAAGCGGCTGCGGGGCCAAACCGCTTCGCATGCCGCCATTGACGCCATTGAGGCGGCGACCAAGCTGCCGTTCCGCGAGGGTTGCCGCAAAGAGCAGGAGATTTTCGAGGCGTGCCTGGCCGGCGACCAATCGCGCGCGCTGATTCACGCCTTTTTTGGCGAGCGGACCGTGGCCAAGATTCCAGGCATCGGCAAGGAGATCAAGCCGTTGCCAATCGCCAAAGCAGCGATCATCGGCGCTGGCACGATGGGCGGCGGGATTGCGATGGTGTATGCGAACGCGGGCATCCCCGTGCTGCTGAAGGAAACGTCACAGGAAGCGCTCGACCGCGGCTTGAACCATATCCGCAAGAACTATGCGAACTCGGTGAAGAAGGGACGCTTCACACAGCAGTACATGGATGAGCGGCTCGCGCTGATCACGCCCACCCTTTCCTACGATGGCTTCGACAGCGCCGATGTAATTGTGGAGGCCGTATTCGAGAACATGGCCATCAAGAAGCAGATCTTCGCCGACATTGATCGCGTGGCGAAGGCGGATGCCGTGCTTGCATCGAACACGTCGACGCTGAGCATTGATGAAATCGCCTCAGCGACGAAGCGGCCGGAGAGCGTGATTGGCCATCACTTCTTCAGCCCGGCAAACGTGATGCGGTTGCTCGAAATCGTACGCGGGCAAGCGACCAGCAAGCAGGTGATCGCAACGTCGATGGATCTGGCCAAGCGGCTGCGCAAGGTCGGCGTGCTGGTGGGCAACTGCCGCGGCTTTGTGGGCAACCGGATGTTCGCGCCGTATTGCCGCGAGTCGGTGTTCCTGGTGGAGGAGGGCAACACGCCGCAACAGGTGGACGGCGCCCTCTATGAGTTCGGCATGGCGATGGGAGCGCTCGCGGTGCAGGATCTGGCCGGGCTGGATGTGGGCTGGAGAATTCGGAAGGAATACAAACACACGGAGATTCCAGGCATCCGCTATGCGGAGTTGGACTCCATGCTGTGCGAGCTTGGGCACTATGGACAGAAGACCGGCGCGGGCTTCTATCTCTACGATGAGAGCCGCAAGGCATCGCCACACGCGAAGGTGATGGAGATGGCTTCGGAGTACGCGGCGAAGGCTCGCATCGGGCAAAAGGCCTCAAGTTCGCAGGAGATTGTGGAGCGTTGCGTGTACGCGCTGATCAACGAAGGCGCGGCGCTGCTGGAAGAGGGCTACGCACTCCGCAGCGTGGACATCGATATCGTGTATCTGAACGGCTATGGCTTTCCTGCGTGGCGTGGCGGACCGATGAAGTATGCGGATTTGACCGGCCTGCGCAAGGTCTACGACAAGGTGTGCGAGTTGTATGGGCAGCA
>JAEUQE010000010.1:0-2762 GCA_016789785.1 Bryobacterales bacterium | reverse complement strand
GGCGGACCGATGAAGTATGCGGATTTGACCGGCCTGCGCAAGGTCTACGACAAGGTGTGCGAGTTGTATGGGCAGCATGGCTACCACTGGAGACCGGCGCCGCTACTGGAACGTCTGGCCAAGGAAGGCTCCACGTTCAGCGCCTACGACAAGAAAGGATGAGGACGATGCGTCTGTTCGTGATTGCTTTGAATGCGGCCGCGCTTCTTGCGCAGGTCCCGGCAACCGACTCGCGGTGGGATGTTTCGAAAGGCACGAGATATGAATTCCCGATGCCAAGCTACGCCACGAAGGCGGAGTGGGAGAGCCGCAAGGAGCATCTGAAAAAGCAGATCCTGTCGGCCTCCGGGTTGCTTCCGATGCCGGCGCGGCCGCCTGTTCGTTCGCGCAACTTCGGCAAACTGGAGCGCGAAGGATATTCGATCGAAAAGGTGTGGGTGGAAACCATGCCGGGCTATTATCTGGCAGGCAACTTATACCGCCCTCGCGGCCGGAGTGAGAAGACGTTTCCGGGTATCCTCTCACCGCACGGGCATTGGAAAGCCGGCAGGCTGGAGGACAGCGCGCTCGGTTCGATTCCCGCACGCTGCATCAACCTCGCGCGCATGGGTTACGTGGTCTTCGCCTACGACATGGTGGGCTACAACGACACTAAACAGACACCCCACGTCTTCGGCAAGGATGGCGAAGTACTTTGGACCTTCAATCCGTTTGCTCTGCAGACCTGGAATTCGCTACGCGCTCTCGACTATCTGGAGACGCTGCCGGATGTGGACAAGCAGCGCCTCGGCGTGACGGGCGCGTCGGGCGGTGGAACGCAGACCTTTTTCCTCGCGGCGTTGGATGACCGTGTGAAGGTGGACGTGCCGGTGAACATGGTGTCGGGGATCATGCAGGGCGGTTCGCCGTGCGAGAACGCGCCGGGTCTGCGGCATGAGGCAATCAATGTGGACTTCGCGGCGATGATGGCGCCACGTCCAATGTTGATGGTTTCAGCAACGGGAGATTGGACGAAGAACAATCCGAAAAACGAGTATCCGGCGGTGAAGCGGGTGTATGAACTTTACGACGCGGCGTCGCGCGTGGAGGTGGTGCAGTATGATTCGCCGCACAACTACCACAAGGACAGCCGCGAGTCGATGTACACATTTTTTGCGAAGCAATTCCAGGGCGGCGATGGAACGCGCGTGCTGGAAAAGCCCTACCAGATGGAGAAGCTTGAAGACATGCTGGTCTGGCACGGCATCGAGATGCCGCAAGGCGCGCGCGACTACAACGGTGTGGTCGCGGCATGGAAGGATCTGACGAAGGTGAAGGCTCCGAACCGCGAGGCGCTGCGCTACGCGCTGTCGGTGGAGATGCCGGCGGATGTGGATGCGGAGATCAAGGATCGTGGCGGCATCGTGCTCTCGCGGCGCAATCGCGGCGATCGTGTGGTGGGATTGTGGCGCGAGGGCACGGGCGTCGCGCGGATCGTGGTGCATCCGGAGGGGAAGGAAGCGGCGGAGTCCGCAGTGCCTGCCGATGGACGGCCGACGCTTTATCTGGATGTTTGGAACACGGGTGGGTCGAAGGGAACACGCGATACGAAGGTGAACCACTTCTACACATTCCATCGGACGGATGATCAGAACCGGGTGCAGGACGTGTTGACCGCGCTT
This sequence comes from Bryobacterales bacterium, assembly GCA_016789785.1. Next base: position 1,101 of record JAEUQE010000010.1, on the reverse strand, counting down.
GCGTGGCTGCGGAAGAAGCACGGCACGAAGGTCGAGTTGCAGGGGGTTGGCGATGCGGGGTTGTGGGCGGTGTTCGCCGGAGCGGTTGCCGCGGCGCCTGTTTCTGCGGACTTGAAGGCGTTCAGTGGGTCCGATGAGGAGATGCTGACGAAGTTCTTTGTGCCGGGGATTCAGCGCGTGGGCGGGTTGGATGCGGCGAAGCGGCTGGCGACGTTGAGGAGTGCGGCACGGTAAAGCACCGCGTCCCCAGGAGTGGGGACGCGGCACGTTACGGTGATGCGGTACGGGGCTTGCCGAAGAGGACCTCGAAGCTCGCGGCGCCTGAAGAATGGCCGCCGATTTTCTTTGGACCCGGGAAGCGGCTCGCGTTGAGGAGTGCGGCACGGTAAAGCACGGCGTCCCCAGGAGTGGGGACGCGGCAAACAAGATTGTCTGCGTTACCGCGATGCGGCGAGGTGATTTATGAACAGCACGTCGAGGCCAGCGGCACGGCCACGCCTTCGGAAACGCCGTGGATCGTGACCTGTCTTGCATCAGGGTGATGCATAATGAGGATGAATGCCTCACTCCTCCAAGGATCGAAAATCCAGCCGGGGCTCGCGCCGGACGGCATCGAAGGGCAGCGCATCTACCAGCAGCGCCCGGTATACCGTTGGGCTGGCGCCGGGTCTGGCCCGGCAGGTGGAGAGATACGCCACCGCAAACGGCAGCAGCATGAGTAAAGCGATCGCCGCACTGGTGCGGATCGGTCTCGAAGGCCAGGAACAGCGGAAGCGGGACTTCTTCAAGAAACTGAAGGCGAATCTTGCGACTGCGGACACGAGCCGTGAGGACGAATTGGTGGATGAGTTCCGGTCGTTGATTCTCGGCCGCTGATGCGATGCCGAAGATCCAGTGGGATCACCTCCCCAGAGACAAGTGGGCTCACTTGCGAGACCGTGCGAAGGAGCGTCAGATTTCACAGGACGACTTATTCGCGCTGGCCGAATGGAAGGCTGAAGATGCCGACGTGCCGGACGGCGATTGGTACAAGGATGTCGGCACATTCAAGCTGTGCGGCAATGGCCGATTCTCAAGCACCTTTCTGTTGCGTGGGCAGGC
>JAEUQE010000109.1 GCA_016789785.1 Bryobacterales bacterium | reverse complement strand
GTCGTCATCATCGGCGTGCGAGATGCCGGCATTGTTCATCAGCACATTCAGCTTGCCGAAGTTCTTCTCGGCGGCGGCCACCATTGCTTCGCAATCCGCCGCCTTCGACACATCCGCCTTTACGGCAATCGCGTCGCCGCCTGCCGCCTCAATCGCCGCCGCCACCGCTTCGGCGGCTTCCAGATTCAGATCCACGGCGACGACCTTTGCACCCTCGAACGCAAAGAGCAGCGCGGTCTCGCGCCCGATTCCGCTTCCTGCTCCCGTGATGAGAGCAACCTTATCGTTCAATCGCATGATGATCCTTGATTAGACCCTTTCAAAATAGCGCTTGCGTTCCCAATCCGTAACTGCCTGTTCAAATGCCCTCTGCTCGCATCGGTAGAAGTGCGTGTAGTGCTCATGAACATCGGCGCCCAGCGCTTGTTTCACAAACTCGCTTGACTCAAACAGATCCACCGCATGTTCCAGCGTGTAGGGTGCGCGTGGCAATGCGCGCGCCGCGTAGACGTCGCCTTCAAACACTGGCGGAGGCTCGATCTTCTTCGCGATTCCATCAAGTCCCGATGCCAGCGACGCGGCGAACGCCAGATACGGATTCGCATCGGCGCCTGGAATGCGGCATTCGATGCGAAGGCTCTGGCCATGTCCCACCACTCGGAATCCAGCGGTGCGGTTGTCGTGACTCCAGGCAAGACGCGTCGGCGCCCAGGAGAGATCCTCGTAGCGTTTGTACGAATTGATGTTTGGCGCATAGAACACCATGAACTCGGGAGCATGCGCCATCCAACCGCCAAGAAACCATCGAAACACATCGGAGCCTTGCACCGGGCCAACTTTCGATGAACCGGTGAATGCGCTCTTGCCGCCTTTGCGCAGACTGAGATGCAGGTGGCAACTCGATCCCGCCTGGCCCTGCGCCGGCTTCGCCATGAAGGTTACGCTGATTCCGCATTGCTCAGCAACTTCCTTCACGCATTGCTTCAGCAGCACGTGATTGTCAGCCATCTCAAGGATGCCACTGTAGCGCACGTTGACTTCGTGCTGGCCGAGTCCCCATTCGCCCTTCGAATTCTCCACGGGAATGCCCGACGCCTTTAGATGACGCCGCACCGGCGCAGTGAAGAACTCCTCGCGCGTGCCCTGCAGCAGGTTGTAATCTTCCAGATACCAACTGAGCGGTTCCAGGCCGGCGTAGCCCATCTGTGCGGCCTGCCGGTAGGGATTGCGATACGCGAAGTACTCAAGCTCCGATGCGCCGAGCGCTTCGTAGCCCATGGATGCCGCTCGCTCCAGTTGCGCCTTGAGAATCGACCGCGGCGCCACGGATACGGGTGCATGCTGTTTCTCATTCTCCAGATCGCAATGCACGAACGCAGTGCCGGGAAGCCAGGAGAGCTTCCGCAACGTGTTCATGTCGGGCACGAGATGAAAGTCGCCATAGCCGAGTTCCCAGTTGGCGAAACGATAGCCAGGCGTGGGATTCATCTCCATGTCCGTGGTCAACAGATAGTCGCAGGCATGTGTTCCACGCGATGCCACGGAATCGAGGAAGAACTCCGCGTCGAAGCGCTTGCCCATCAGACGTCCATAGTGATCCGTGAAGCCGGTGATGACGGTTTCGATGGCGCCGGCCTTCACTTGTTGCGCGAGCTGCCGCGCGGTAAGGCGCCCGTTGCCGCGTGAGTCCCGCTTTGCCGCTTTCGATTCAGTCGCCATTCGCCTCCACATGGTGCCGGCGATACAGCCAGTAGTAGGCCAGCATGATTGCGATGAAAACCATGGTTCCGATCACGCCTGGGCGGAACGACGGGACCGCGAACGTCGCTGCCAGGCAGATGAGCGCCAGCGCGATACCCGTGACTGCGCCCGCTGTTCCCAACGGGCTCAGATAAGGACGCCGCAGTTGCGGGCGATCCACTTTCAACCTCCAGTACGACAAGAGCACCAGAATGTAAGATAGCAGGGCGCCGAACACCGCCATGTTGAGAAGGGCCGCGCCCACCGTTCTCGAATACTGCTGCGCCAGGAAGCACAACGCAAGACCCGCGGCGCCTCCGAAGATCAGTGCGACGTGCGGTGTGCGGCGCTTGCCGAGTTTCGCGAGGCCCGGCGGCAGATAGGAGGCGCGGCTCAATGCGAACAGTAGTCTTCCATAGGCATAGACAATCGAGTGGAAGCTCGCGATGAGGCCTGTGATGGAGATGAGTGACAGCAACGTCGACGTGACGTTCGCTCCATAGACCGCCCGGAATCCGGCTTCGAGCGGAGCGTTCGATTCTCCAATACCCTTCGCACCCGGGCCGACACCCGAGTTCAGGACCAGCGTGCAAAGCGATAACGCGAGCAACGTGGCCATGCCCCACTTCAACGCACGTGGCATGTCGCGCTCCACATCGTAGCTTTCTTCGGACGAGAGCGGCAGTTGCTCGATGGCGAGATAGAACCATACAGCATAGGGCAGGGCAGCGAATATGCCAAACGCACCTTTGGGTAGGAACGCGCTTGCACCCGGATCAGCCGGAATGTTGAGTGCATTGCTCCATTGGAATGCACCGCTTGTGACCGCTCCACCATAGAAGAAAACAAGCACCACCGCGGCGAGCACCGTGATTGCCATCGACACGCCGAACGTCAACGCCGCGCCCGCGACGTTGATCGCCACGAAGGCCACGTAGAACACGACCCACCAGATCCAATCCTCCGTGCCAGGCACCAGCGCCTTCATGTATCCCGCGATGCCTGCGACAATCACTGCGGGCGTGGTGACGTATTCGATCGCATCGGTGAGTCCGTTCAGGAATGCGCGATCCGTGCCAAACGCCTCGCGAGTGAAGTTGTAGAAGCCGCCGGCGTTGGGCAGCGCGGCAGATAGTTCGGCGATGGAGAACACCAGGCAGACATACATCACCGCGATGAGCAACGTCGCGATCAGCATGCCTCCGAAGCCGCCGGTCAACAAGCCGGTCTGCCAGCCGAAATAGTTGCCGGAGATCACACCGCCCACGCCGAGCGCCCACAACTGTACCCATCCCGCCGTCTTCCGCAGACCTTGTTGTTGCATCTACCAGTAGCGCTCCACGCCCGCAAGACGTAGTCTTCCGGCGTGCTTGCGGAAGTAGACGGTCACGCGGAACCTTGTGTCGCCCGCGTGGATCTCAACGCCAGAGTAGGTTTCCGGTTCGGCGTTCACCAGCACCTTGGGAATCGCATTGGTGTTGCCTTCCACGTACTCCCTGCGTTCATCGTCTTCGTCCGCGGAGGGCTCTTCCCCTTCGTTGTCGAAACGGAACCAGCGGTAACGGTAGGTGCGTGGCGCGAGGAATCCGTTCTCCACGGAGAGGTCGCGAAACTCGAGTTTCTGATCGCGAACATGAAAATAGTCGATGGGAAGAACGCGCTCCAGATAGAGCTTGCCGATCTTCTCGCGGCGTTCCATCAAACAGCGTGTGAGCCACTCCACTGCCTGTGGATCGCTGTACTGGCCCGTGGAAAGAATGGCGCGGATCTCAGGCTCGCGAAACGCCATCACGAGTTTCGCACCCCAGTACGTATCGTCGGGGCGAGCGTATTCAAACGGTGTCACCGGATAAGTGGAGCGCCACTTCGCCGGATCGAAGATGCGCGACTGAAACCGGCCAACACCACGAATCTCGGGGTAGGTGGCGCGCGCCCAATATGGAATCCACCCGCCTAACGTAACCATCTCGAGCGCGGCGCGGCGAGGCTCCAGCAGATTCTCGTATCCACTACGCGGCGACTTGGCGGTAATTCCGTCGCTGCCCAGAATCGATCCGAAGTCGATGAGATAGTGCCGGATGTAGCGGAGCGGGCCATCCTCGATTAGAGTGTCGAGGGTGTTCGGTGCATGAATGTCGGTGTGATTCAGCCAAGCCGACGGGATCATGAGCCCGCGCAATTCCCGCAGATGCTCATGCGGAACAGTGTCGTTGGGATCGTCGCTGCGAGTGCCGGAGAAGCGGAATGGACCGAGCCAATCGCCCGGAATGAGACGACTCGCCACACCGCGATAGACACCATCGCGCTCGTAGGCCTCCAGCCGGAGGAACGTGCGAATATCGGAGTCGCTCATGGGACGCCGGCCACGGCCCGGTAATTCCAGCACAGCGCCCGGAGCCGACTTCAACTGCGAGGCGCTGAACTGAACCACGTAGTTGTCCGGGACGTTGTAGCCCATCGCGTGGAAAAACTTCGCGCCAATCACTTCCGCCGCGGACGCAAGTTCGGGGTGTTGTGGAGTGTCGAACTTCAGCATGTACTCGCGTCCGGCCGAGTCCTGAATCAGGAGGCCTGGCGACTCGCCGTTTCGCTTGAACGCATTGACGAGCCACGGTTCGCTGGTTGAAGGCGGTTCGTTGCGGCCCGGCCCACGAAGCAGGTCTTCGAGCGGCATCGGTTGGCGCGCATGACGATTGACGAACCACGGGCTGTCGGGCACTTCATCCAACGTGTTGAGATTGCCGGCCGGAGTGGTGTTGGCGCGAGCGTGGATCACCGATTGCTTTGCGAATGTGTTGGCGAAGTAGTCGTAGGTCTGATTCACAGGCCGGTAGGTCGCCTTCGTCACCCGCCGCGGTTTCGGCATGCGCTCCAGCGGATCGTCGGGATAGAACTTGCGCGCGCTTGCCGGAACCAGCAGCAACAGCGCCAGTGCTAGAACACGTTGTTGAACTTGAACCACACCTGAAACCCTTCGTGGCTGAATCCAGTGTCGATGCGCATCACCACATTGTTGCGCGCGTTCACGCGAAACCCGAAGCCCACTGCCGATTCGAGTTCGCGAAGATTGATGCGATTGGTGCGGGGAAACACTTTGCCCGCATCGGTGAAGATCGCCATGTCGAGGCCTGAAAACACCTCCCATCGGTACTCCGCCGTGAACGCAATCAGATTGTTGTCGTAGTAGCGAAACCGCCGGAATCCACGGCCCATCTCGGATCCCCCGAACGTCGGCTGCAGGAAGAACGGCACCTGATGTCCGTCGGCTTCCTGTGTCAACACCATCCGCGCGCGCAACGCAATCACCCGGCGTTCGTTGAAGAGCGGCAGATACTGCTGCGCGTCCATGTCGTAACGATGGAACGTGTATGCCGAGTAGCGGTAGTCATTCGAGTAGCGATACTGCGCGATGTAGTTGCCTCCGTTGCGCGGCCCTTCCGGATTGTCGCGATAGTCGTATTGAATGAAGCCGCCGCCAAAGAGATAGTGCGCTTGACGGTTGATGCCCGGCGCCTGTGCTGGCGTGAACTTCAGTTCACTCGAAATGTACCGGATGTCGCGTCCCGTGCCGACGTTGATCTGCTGCAGGCCGCCCAGGAATCCGGCCTTCCAGTTGCGATGTGTGCGAAGTCCCACCGTCAGGTCGGCACTCAGATCCTCGAAGGTAAAAGTGCTGCGATCGATGCGTCGCGACTCGGGTCCGGAGCCATAGTAGTCCACTTGCGGGGCATAGCGGCGCGTTGCAGAGAGGCCGACGAAGGCGCGGTTGTCCCACAGCCGTGGAAACTGCACCCCGGCGTTGAGCAGATAGAATTGCCGCAACGATCCTCTTGCGCCGGCGCGAAACACGACGGACTGCGCGAGGTTTGACCGTTCATATTCGGGGCCCAAGGCAAAGCCCGAACCCGTCATCAACCCTCCGAATCGCACCCGAAACCCTTCCACTGATCCGAAAGTGCGGCCGAGGAAGTTGCGGTCTTTGAGTTTTTGAAAGAAGCCCTCGCCGGATTTGATGGTATCGGGCTGCAGCGTGGAGGCCTTGCGGTCGCGCTCCGCCTCGATCATCTCGGTGCGGGACTGAGGTTGCGCGAATACGATGCAAGTGCTGAACAGCAGTCCAAAAATCAACAATCCTTGAGAGTAACACGGCCCACCTGAGCCGGGCTTCGCCGCGGCGAATCGCTAAGATGAAGTTGTCATGAAAGTCCTTGTACTGAATTTCGGTAGTTCGTCCGCGAAGAGCCAGTTGATCGAAACCAGCGCCGATCTCATCGCCTCAAATGCCGACCGGCTGCTCGGCAAGGTCACAATCGAGCGCATGGGGACGCCGTTCTCCGTGATCAATGTGGATGTGCCCGGCCGCACTTCGGGAAAGAAGCGCATCAAGATCTCGAAGCCGGTCTACAAGGCCGAAGAAGCGTTTCAAGCGATCATCGACGCCTATCTCGGCCATCTCGGCAGTGACATGCTCACCAGCGCCGACGAGATTGAAGGCATCGGCCACCGGGTGGTGCACGGAGGTGAACGCTTCAAACACTCGGTGCTCATGACCGAGCAGGTGGTGGACGACATCGAAGAGAGTGTTGATCTCGCACCGCTTCACAATCCGCACAACCTGAAGGGTTACTACGCCGCGGCAGCCGCACTCCCGCGCGCGCAAAACGTCGCGGTGTTCGATACTTCGTTTCATCACACCATTCCGCAGCACGCCTACATCTACGGCCTGCCGTATCTCTACTACGAGCGCTACCAGATTCGCCGCTACGGATTTCACGGCACCTCGCATCGCTACGTCAGCTACCGCCACGCGCAGATCCATGGCAAGACGCGCGATCAGTTCAACGTGATCACCTGCCATCTCGGCAATGGCTGTTCGATTTGCGCGATCGATCAGGGGCGCTCGGTCGACACATCGATGGGTTTCACGCCTGTGGAAGGACTGTTGATGGGCACACGCTGCGGCGACATCGACCCTGTGGCAGTGCTCCGCGTGATCGTGCATGAAGAGATGGATGCACAGGGCGTGGAGTCGATGCTGAACCGGCTGGGCGGGCTCTACGGCATCTCAGGCATCTCCAGCGACATGCGCATTCTGCTCGAGGAGATGGGCAAGGGAAACTCGCGCGCCAAACTTGCGGTGGACACCTTCTGTCATCGGGTCCGCAAGTACATCGGCGCTTACATGGCCGTGATGGATCATTGTGACGCAGTGATCTTCGCCGGCGGAATTGGCGAAAACGCGGCGCCCGTGCGGCAACTGGTGTGCGACGGGCTCGGCGGCCTCGGAATCCGTGTGGATGCGGCGCGCAACGCTCAGACAACAGGCATTGAAGGACGTATCTCCTCAGAGGATTCGCGCGTGCCCGTGTGGGTGATTCCGACGAATGAAGAACTCCTCATCGCCCGCGACACCATGCGGTGTATTGAGGGTCTGCCGCTGCCGTAGCGCCCGGCTGTGCGCTAGTCTTATTAGATTCTGGAGATCAACATGAAAGCACGCCGGGACTTCCTGACTGTTCATTTGCCCGTTGGATTCGCGCTGGCCGTCCAGCCGATTGCCGCGCAGACGGCCATTACCACCGATACCGCGGGCCTCACCGCTGGCGAGGTGCAAATCCCCACCAAAGATGGAAAGACCATGCCCGCCTATCGTGCATGTCCCGCCAAGGGTGGCAAGTTTCCCGTGGTCTTCGTCGTCGAAGAGATCTTCGGCATTCATGAATACATCAAGGACATTTGCCGCAGGTGGGCCAAGCTGGGCTATCTGGCAATTGCACCTGATCTCTTCATGCGGCAGGGCGACGTGACGCAGATCAAGGAGATTCAGGAGATCATCGCAAAGGTCGTTTCGAAGGTGCCCGATGAGCAGGTGTTGAGCGATCTGGATGCGACACTCGAGTGGGCCGGCAAGAACAAGGGCAACACGAGCAAGCTCGCAGTCACCGGGTATTGCTGGGGCGGCCGCATCACTTGGCTCTATGCGGCCCATCAGCCGAAGGTGAAGGCCGGCGGTGCGTGGTATGGCGTGTTGGCTCGGCCAACGAATCCTCTGCAGCCGAAGCATCCCGTGGATGTCGCACCGGGATTGAAGGCCGCGGTGCTGGGCTTGTATGGTGGACAGGATCGAGGCATCCCGCTCGACACCGTCGACAAGATGAAGGAAGCGCTGAAGAAGGGAAGCAGCGCGTCCGAGATCGTGGTGTACAAAGATGCACCGCACGGTTTCCATGCCGACTATCGCGAGAGCTACCGCAAAGCCGATGCCGAGGACGCCTGGAACAAGCTGACCGCTTGGTTCAAGAAGCACGGCGTCGCGTGATCGCCGAGGCAGTGACTGCTACTGTCTGATTCGCTACTGCGTGCTTCGCTACTGTGTGATTCGCTACTGTGTGATTCGCTGGCGGGCCGCGTCCACATCCAGTGCTCTGCTCAGCAGATGCCCCTGCACCATGTCGCAGTGCGCTTTCTTGAGAAGCTCAAGCTGCCGCTCCGTCTCCACACCTTCGGCAACCACCGTCAGGCCCATGTTGTGTGCAAGCGTGACGATCATCTCAATGATGGTCGCCGCGGCTTGCGATGTCTCCACTTCGCCCAGGAACGACCGGTCAATCTTGATGCAGTCCACGGGCAACGACCTTAGATAACCGAGCGAAGAGTAGCCCGTTCCGAAATCGTCGAGCGCGATGCGCACGCCAAGCGCTCGAAGTTGGCGCAGCTTACTGGCGGCATCTTGCGCATCCTCCACCAAGGCGCTCTCGGTCAACTCCAACTGCAGCCACTCGCCAGTGAGGCCGCACTGCTCCAGCGAGGAGGTCACCGTTTCCACGAAATCGGGACGCGCAAACTGCAAAGCGGACACGTTCACGGAAATGCAGATCGGCGGCAGACCGGCCTTGCGCCACGAAGCCGCCTGACGGCAGGCGCGGCCCAGCGCCCAAGCGCCGATCGGGCCGATCATTCCGGACTCCTCGGCGATGGGGATGAACTGCGCGGGCGAGATGCGGCCCAGTGTCGGATGCTCCCACTCGAGCAGAACTTCGAAGCCCGCCAACACTCGATTGGGTTCTGTTGCGGAATCACGATTGCCGCGGATGTCGAAGATCGGTTGAAACAGCGGATGGAACTCATCGCGATCGAGTGCTTGGCGGAGCGAGTGCTCCAGTTCGAGCTTGGTGAGGTGCTGATCGTCCAGGCCAGGCGCGAACGGCTGTACGTCATTTCGTCCGCTGTTTTTCACGCGATACATGGCCATGTCGGCGCTTCCGAGGAGCGCTTCGGCACTGGCGCCCGCCTGCGGATAGAAGCTCAGGCCAATGCTTGCCGTAACCCAGATGGCGCGGTCTTCGAACGGAATCGGCCTCCGCAATTCACTCAGCATCGCGGAGACGCGCAAGTAGGCTTCGTGTTCATCGGAGAAATGGTGGAGGATCATCACGAACTCGTCTCCGCCGAATCGCGCCACGACCTCGTTGCCGCGCAGACCCGAGCTGAGCCGCGAGGCAACCGTACGAAGCACAAGGTCGCCCGCGGTGTGACCCAAATGGTCGTTGATCTTCTTGAAACGATCGAGATCTACAAAAGCGACGGCCGTGCGCGGCATCGTGTGGAGATGCTCATCGAGCGTGCGAGCAAGCATGCCGCGGTTCGCGAGACCGGTGAGCGCATCGTGCTGTGCCTGATAGGCGAGGCGGTCAGTGAGCGCGCGATGCTCGATCGCGATCGCAGCCAGATGGGACGCCATTTCAAGCAGTTCGCGCTCGACAGTCCATGGCCGGATCGCGAGCCGCCAGTACACGATGAGCACACCGAGAAGTTCGCCGGATCCCGAGAGGATGGGGCTTGCGCCGCAGGCCTGCCAGCAGTATTCCGGAACACACCCGCCATCCTCCGATGCAGCGCAACGCGACGTTGGTGGCGATTCGATGATTTCAGTGCGGCGCGTGTGCGCGGCTGTGAAGCAGCATCCTTCCTGTGTGGGAACCGCGATGTTCTGCATGCGCCGGAGATAGGTCTCGGGCATGCTGGGCGCGGCTACAGCGTGCAGTTTGCCGTCGCGCGCCACAAGGATGCTGGCGGCGAGCGCCGGTGACTGACGCTCCAACATCCGGGCGATCTTGCTCAGCACAGTGCCGAGCGGGTGATCCTTTGCAACCATCTCCAGAATCTGGCTTCGATCCTGCTCGAGTGCATCGGCCCGTTCGCGCGCAGCTTGCATGCGGCCTTCCAGGATCGAACGGCCGATACCTTTCGCCATCAGCTCGATCAACTCGATTTCGTGTGCCGTGAATTCGCGGCGTCGCGCATTGGCCGAGGAGAAGCTGAGCACTCCATAGACATCTCCATCCACCACCACCGGTGCTCCGATGTAGCAGCCTGGGCGGGCGGGGCCGTAGTGCGGGCGATCGGAAAGACTCGGGTTCTCGCGTACCGATGCGCATGCAACCGTGACGCGTTGTTCCACCACGGCGCCGCAGAACACACGGCTCAGGTCGAACGTCATGCCGGGGCGTAGCGATGGCGAGTCGGAGCGTACTGCGCGCATGGCGGCGTAGCGCCCTCGTACCTGGCTGACGACCCCGGTAGGCAGGCCGAGAATCGCACTGCCGGTCGCAAGATAGTCGGCGAAGAGATGATCGATGGACTCGTAGTCCGCCGTGCTGAGGCGGTGAAGCTGGCGCAGGTCCTCACCGAATTTTGCCAGCTCGATGGACTTTTCGAGCAACTGATCCTGCGGGCGCCAACCGCGCGCCGCGTCCCGGCGGATTGCCTGTGGATCAAACTCAGCGGAAGTCAACGCAGCAAGGTCGCGCAGTTGACGAAGACGCGTTGCATCGTGCGTGCGAGGCTCCATGCCGGCTACGCAAATGATCGCGCATAGGCCGCCCCTGGAGTCGCGCACGGGCACCGCGGCGAGGAAGCGGAGGAACGGCAGCGCCTGCTCGAAGCGGCTGTCGTGATAGACGTCTTCGATCCACTCCGCTCCCGCCGCGCCAGGTTTCCACAGATTAAGAAGCTGCCGCAATTCGAGGCTCGATGCGTGCGACGGGCCATAGCTGCCTCTCGGCAGGTAGCCCGGGAGGTCGAGGATGAGCGCGAGTGGCGCACCGGCAATGCGCGCCGCAAGCGACGCGATTCGCGTGAACGGTTCATGGCCGGCACGCTCGGCTGGCGCGAACGCCGCGGCGGTAGCGGTGATTGACGCAGTGGTGGTCACGATTTCGTTTCGCTGTTCGTTTTCCTGCAAACCTCAGTGTGGTACCTGGCCATGATGCTGGCTAGGTGAAACCACGCCCAGTACGTACTGGTACGCAAGTGGGCTGTGGCTTGCAGCGGTTGCTAACATGAGCTTGTGATCACCGTTGCTCTCGCACTTGTCTACTCTCTTGGCGCGCAGGACTGGCCGCAGTGGCGAGGTCCGGAACGAAGCGGGATCGCCGCAGGGTTCACTGCGCCAGGCACCTGGCCGAAGAGCCTTCGCAAGGAATGGAGCGCGCCAATCGCGGGCGGATACGCGACACCCGTCACAACACAAACCGCCATTTATGTTTTTGGCCGCGAGAGTGACCAGGAAGTGTTGCAGGCTGTCGATCGTGCGTCTGGCAGGATGCTGTGGCGCAAATCCTACGCCGCGCCGTTTCGCAAGAATCAGTACGCGACGGAGATGGGCATGGGTCCGCATGGAACCCCGTTGATCGCCGGTGGACGGATCTACACGCTCGGCATCATGGGCGTGCTTTCCTGCCATCAAACTTCAAACGGCGAACTGCTGTGGCGCAAGGATTTTTCGAAGTCGATAGATACGGCGAATCTGTTCACCGGAACCGCGATGTCGCCGCTTCTCGATTCCGGCATGCTGATCGTACAAGTGGGCGACGACCGCAAGGGATCGCTGATTGCGTACGATCCTGCCACGGGCGCGCAGAAGTGGATCTGGGAGAACGAAGGTGCATCGTACACATCGCCTGTCATCGCGGAGATCGACGGGGTCCGCCAGATCATCACACTTGCCAAGACACAGGCCGTGGGCGTGAGCGTTCGCCAAGGCAAACTCCTGTGGAGTGTGGAGTTCAAGGATCAGTGGAACGAGAACATCGTGACGCCGCTGGTGGCCGGGTCGCGGGTGATCTTTTCGGGCGTGCGCAAGGGCACCTTCGCCGTGGCGCTGAAGAAGAGCGGAGATAGCTGGTCCGCGAAGACGCTCTGGCAGAACGCGGAGTACACCATGTACATGAGTTCCCCGGTGCTGGATGGCAACCATCTTTACGGCATGACCAACAAGCGCAAGGGGCAGGTGTTCTGCATGGATGTGGAGACAGGCAAGGTGCTGTGGTCCACGCCGGGCCGTGAGGGCATGAACGTTTCACTGGTGAGCGCGGGCCCATTTCTGTTTACGTTGAACGAGACAGGTGACCTGAAGATCGCCCGCCGCAACCCATCGAGTTTCGATATCGTGGCCGAGTACAAAGTAGCCGACAACGCAACGTGGCCTCAACCCGTGGTGCTGGGCAGGAATCTCCTGATTCGCGACGCGGCCTCGCTCACCATGTACCGGCTGGACTAGTTCGGCTTGAGGGTCTCCGCGATCTCTTTCTCTGAGATCACGCCTTCCTTGATCACGCGCCAGTATGGTTCCGTGATGTCGACGGTGGTGTTTCCGGTGCCCGCGCACAACCCGCCGTCCAGCACGAGATGGACACGGCCGTCCATCACCGCGAACGTCTCAATGCCGCTGCGGCAGGTCGGCTGGCCGGAGATGTTGGCGCTGGTGCCGATGAGCGGCTGGTCCATCAGGGTGAGCAGCGCGTTCACCACCGGAGACTTCGATTGGCGCATCGAGAGCCGTCCCGTGTTGCCGGTGGCCTTCAGCGGCACCCTGGCCGAAGCCGGCACAATGATAGACAACGGCCCTGGCCAGAAGCGGCGCGCCAAAACATAAAACCGGGAATTTGTTTCGGCCGTGAGATCCTCCGCCATCAGGATGTCAGACACGAACAGCGGCAACGACCGCGTGTACTCGCGGCCCTTGGCGTCGAACACACGGCCAACGGCGCGCAAGCTGAACGGGTCGGCGACAATGGCGTAAAGCGAATCGGTCGGGATCGCGACCACTTCGCCCTTGCGGATCGCGGCTGCCGCGCGGGCAAGACTCTCTTCGCTGGGATGTTCCGCGTCGATTTCGATCAGATCAGTAGCCACAGTATGAATTCCGAATCGTGTGTAAGTTTATCGGGGACCGATTGCCTGAGCAACCTCAATCGCCATGTCGTAGCGGCCGAACGGAGCACTGAGCTGCACGCCCTGCACCATCTGCCGGATGCGCCGGACCATGTCGCTGGCGATCGCGATACCTTCGGCGCGAGCCTTTTCGGCGCTGTCCGCGCGCCGCATGCGCTCCATGTATTCCTCAGGCACCGGCACGCGCAGTTCATTCACCATGAACTCGGCGTTGCGGTAGCTCGTTAGCGGCCAGATGCCGGCGATCAGGGGAATGCGATGATGCCCGGTGGCCTTTAGCCATGCTTCCAGCAACTCGAGATCGAAGACCGGCTGCGTCACCACGTACTCCGCTCCCGCCTGCACCTTCCAATCGAAGCGCCGCAACTCTTCGTCCATGTTCAACGCCCCAGGGTTCGCGCCGACACCGAGCAGCAACGCCGTTTGCGAGCCGATCGGATTGCCGCCGATGTCGAGCCCGTGATTGAGATTCGTCACGATGTTCGCGAGCCCGATGGCATCCACGTCGAACACCGCGGTCGCGTTCGGATAGGAGCCCATGCGCGGCGGATCGCCCGTGATGCAGATGAGGTTTCGCACCCCGACCGAATGCGCGCCGATCAACTCCGATTGAATGCCGAGAATGTTGCGGTCGCGGCAGCAGAAATGGAGGACCGTTTCGATACCTGCATCGCGCTGCATCAACTGGCAGCAGACCTGCGCACTCATGCGCGCGCTGGCACGCGGCCCATCGGGCACGTTGATCGCGTCGATGCCGGCCTCTTTGCACAGCTTCGCGCCGGCGATTTCCTTTGCGGGATCGACACCGCGCGGCGGCAGGATCTCCACGAATGCGACAAACTTTCCCGCGGCGAGTTTGGCGCCGAGTTGCGACTTCGCGGCGGCGGCCACGGGAGCCATTGCTTTCGCTTTCGCCGCTGCCTGTTCCACCGTGACCGCGAGCTTGCGCTGGCCCGGTTGCAGCGACCGCGCTTCGGACACCACTTCGCGAATGTGATCGGGAGTTGTTCCGCAGCAACCGCCTACGATCTTCACTCCGGCCCACAGCATGCGCCGTGCATACTGTGCCATGTATTCGGGCGAACACATGTAGATTTGGCGGCCTTCCACACGCACGGGCATCCCGGCGTTCGGCATCGCGCTGGTGGGCTTGCTCGAGAACTGCATCATCTTCTCGAGTGTTTCGAAGGTGGTCTTCGGCCCGACCGAGCAATTGATGCCAATCACGTCGATCGGCCACTGGTCCAGTTGCCGCGTGTAAGTCTCGACATCCTTGCCGTCAAGCATGTTGCCGAAGTCGTCGATGGTGACATGCGCCACCAGCACGATCTCATCGCCAGCCACTTCCCTTGCGGCGCTCACCGCCTCACGGAGTTCGTTCAGGTCGCCGAACGTCTCCAGTACCAGGAGATCGACGCCGCCTGCGCAGAGATACTCGATCTGTTCGCGGAAACTCGCGCGCGCTTCGGCAAACGAAGTCGGCCCCAGCGGCTCAATGCGAACCCCGAGCGGGCCTACCGCCCCGGCAACGAATGCTCTCTCATGAGCGGCCTCGCGAGCCAGACGCACGCCGGATTCGTTGATCGCCTGACACTTTTCGGCGATGCCAAATGCGCCAAGCCGAATGCGCGTCGCCCCGAAAGTATTCGTCTCGAGGATTTGCGAGCCGGCCTTGACGTATTCCTGATGGATCTCTTTCACCAGGCCGGGCTGCGAGACATTGAGTTCATCGAAACAACGGTTGATGAACACACCCTTGCCGTAGAGCATGGTGCCCATGGCGCCGTCGGCGACAAAGACCCGCTCCTTCAGAAGCTCTCGAAATTCCGCGGCTCTTGATACGTATGTGGTTGCGGACATGCTGGGTGGGTTATCTATTTATTATGACACCCCGGCTGGGGTCGGGTTCGCCAGTGTCCGGTTCTACGGCTCGCGCACCACGCGGAAGCCGGTGTAGTCCGGCCGGGCGGTAGTTTCCGACTTCGGATCCACGGGCCGGTCCGCTGACCCTCCCATCGCCTTGCCTTTGCCGTCCTTCGCCACAACCCATTCGGCCGCGTTGCCGCCAAGATCGAATGCCGCCTCCTCACCCGTGCCGCCGTATGAGCCAACCGGCTTCAACAGCGCGCCCGGCCCAAGCCCTTCCAGTAGGGAAGCGAGGCGGCGTGCATCATCGGAGTTGATGGCGTAGCCCGCCCAACGATCAAGCGTGTTCTCGTCTTTCTTCGCGCTGAGCATGCTGCCCAACTCTTCTTCGGTGCCGAGCCGGTACTTCTTGCCGGTCTTGGCGGAGAGCCATTCGCAGTACTTCTTCGCCTGTTCGAAGCTGATGCCACTTGCGGGATGCTGCTCCGTCCCGGGCGCGACCGGATAGGTTGCGTCGAACGCCTTGTACTGCGCACGCGTCACTTCGAATCGTCCGATCTCGATTTCGCCCCGCACAACGGTCTCTGGCGCCTCTCCGATGTTGCGCCGCTTCAGCAGCGCCGCCAACGGCGACTCACTGCGCAGCGCCTCATTCTGATCCGGCAGCGTCCGGAAGAGATACTTGTCGAACCACGCAAGCTCTTCTTCCACCTTGCGCCGCTGATGAACATACTTGCGCGGACCATGTGCTTCGCCGGGGAACAGAATGAACCGCACATCGGTCTTTTCCAGATGCTTCAATGCGCGATAGTGCTGCCAGCCCTGCTCCGTCGGCACCTGCTTGTCTTCGGTCCCGAAAAAGATGATGGTGGGCGTGCGCACTTTGTCCATGCGGAACAAGGGCGACTTCTTGATGTACAGCATCGGATCTTCGAGCGGCGTCTTGCCGATATAGTAGTCATCGAACGAGTGGCCGAACTCGCAATTGCCCCAATCGCTGAGCCAGTTCACATCGCCCGCACCCGCGGAGGCGACCTTGTATCGGGTGGTCCGCGTGGTGAGTTCAATCGTGATGATGGAGCCGTTTGACCAGCCCATGACTCCGAGTTTGTCCGCGTCCACCATCCCCTTGCCGATGAGATGATCCACGCCCTTCTCCACATCGATCCATTCGAGATCGTTGTAGTTCCCGCCGCTGATTGACTCGGCCCACTTCAGGCCATAGTTCGAACTGCCGTGATAATTCGGCTTCAATACGAACGCGCCACGTTGCGCGAACAACTGCACGGGGTATCCCCAACGATCGGCGAACATGTCCATATCCGCGCCATGAGGACCGCCGTGAATCATCACCACCAGCGGATACTTCCTGCCCGGCGCGTAGTCGAGGGGATAGTACAACAAGCCCTCCACCTCTTCATCCTTGGCGCCCTTCCAGTGAATGGTCTCCGACTTCGCGGTCTGCTTCTTCTTCCAGCCGCTGTTCAAGGTGATCACCTGCTTCGGCGATTCGATCTTCGCGCCATTGAGCTTGGCCGCGAACCATTGATCGGGCGTGCTGGCGGTGGTGTAGCGATACACCAGGCGGTCGCCGGCAAGCTCCATGCTGAAGATGTTGGATGCGTGTTCGCCCTCAAGAAACTCCCGCTGCCACGTTCCGTTCGTCTGCCGGTATCGTGCGAGCTTCGGCCGCACACCATCGGAAAGTGCCGCGATGAAGCCATCGTTGGTCGCGACGATGCCTTGGCCCAGCCCCCGTTCCCAGTCGAGTGGGATCTCGCTGGCCTGCGCGGAGGCAACGTCGTACACGTACATCCTCTCGATGGTTGCGTTCAGATACTTGGGATGCGTCGTGTAAGGGGCACTGAAGTAGAACGCTTTGTGATCGGCGCGCCACTCCACCGCACGCGGCAACAGTTTATTGTCTGCGAATAACTGTTTCGAGGTGCGATTCTTCAAGTCGTGCAGATAAGTGGCGGGACGTACCTTCTGGTCCCACACGTAGCTCAGGCTGCGATCGTGAATCGTCACGGCCCGCGCGCCATCGTCGCT
Organism: Bryobacterales bacterium; assembly: GCA_016789785.1. The sequence continues at coordinate 10,817 of JAEUQE010000109.1, read as the reverse complement.
GACGGCCACTCGCGAAATGCGATCGTTGTTTTCCGTGAGGCGCATCGCCTTGCGAGCCTTGAGATCGAAGCGGAACAACCGCACCGGCGCGGCGTGACGCTCATCCTCCACCACTTGCGACGTATCCTTGCGCTCCTTCACGCGCTGCTCATGAAGGCTCGCATCTTCCTCGGCGATCAGCAGCAGGGAGTCGTTGTCCAGCCATCCAAAGCCGCGCACGCCTTTGTCGAACTTCGTTGCCGCCCACGCTTCGCCGCCCCTCGTGTCAAGGAGCCAGATCTGCATGCCGCCGCGCGCTTCGCCAGGGCTTGACGATTCGGCTGGCGCATCCGTGGGCTTGCGCGAACTCAGGAACGCGATCCTGCGCCCGTCCGGTGAGAACTGCGGCGAGGCATGATTGTCCTTGCCTCGCGTCAACTGCACATCGAAATCCTCCGCCAGATTGCGAAGAAAGAGATTGGCTGTGGAAGTGCCTTTCTCCACGTCCATTTGCGACTTCACATAGACAAGCAGTTTCCCGTCACGTGAGAGCCGCGCCTGCGACACGGATTCGGTGAGAAGAATGTCATCCACGGTCCATTTCGCGGCCGCATGAACCAGAGGCAGAGAGAAGACACACAACAGCGAGAGCCAAACACAACGCATCTTCGCAGTGTAGCGCGGTCAGATCAGTTTCTTGAGCCGGAACGTGGTGGTTGTGTTGCCCCGAAACTGCACCACTCCACCGTTGCCCGCATTGGTGGAACTCTCGCGCTCGCGCACCAGTTCGAGTTCGCCATCCTTCAGCGTGCCAGTGAACTTCAAACGCGTCTCATTGATCTGATTGCCCGCCTGTTCCGCTGCCACGACAACGAAGGTGATCTGATCCCCATTCACCTTGCCTTCCACGATGGGTGTGCTCTTATAGTCGCCATACAGCTTGCCCGAGAGCTTCGCGCCATCCTGCTTGAGCTGGAAAGCGACATCCACCTTCTCGTTGTTGCGCGTGGGGATCTGGCCCGTCCAGATGCCCGAGAGATCGGCGCCGCACAGACAAGTGCAGAGTGGCAACAGGCCTGTCAGGATCGCGCGCATCAGGATGGATCCTTCAGGACACCGGCGAGTGGGCCCGTGCTGTCAGCGAAACGTTCCAATGGCGCGCCGAACGCATCCAGCATCGCCACATAGAGATTGGCCAGTGGTGTGTCCTCCGCGTAGGCCAGATGCTGCCCGCTGTCGATGCGGCCGCCGCCACGTCCACCGAGCAGAATCGGCAGCTTGTGCGGATCGTGCTTGTTGCCGTCACTCAGGGCCGACGCGAACAACACCATCGAATTGTCGAGCACCGTCGACTCGCCCTCTTTCATTGAGGCGAGCTTCGTCAGCAGGTAGGCGTACTGCGCCACGTGCCAGCGCGTGATGATTTCGTATTGCCGGAGCTTGTCGGCGTCGTTCTGATGATGCGATACGTCGTGATGCCCGGCGCTGACGCCATCCAGAAACCGGAAGCTCACGTTGCTCACCGCGTTGCCGAACATGAATGTGGAAACCCGCGTGGTATCGGTCTGAAACGCAAGAGCCATCATGTCGAGCATGAGACGCACGTGCTCGGCATGATCCGCGGGCCGGTCCGTCGGCGCTGCGTTCTGATGCACCACCGCCCGCGGCTTCCACGTATTGCGCGCAGTGCTGGATGCCCGCTGCACGCGCTCTTCGAGCGAACGCATCACGGAGAGATACTCATCCAGGCGAAGCTTGTCGGCCGCCCCCAATTGCCCGCGCATCTTCTTTGCATCGCCAAGCACACGATCCAGCAGCAGAGTGTCCATCTTTGCCGCGTTCGCTTCCATGCCCGTGGTCGCGCGGAACAGACGCTCGTATACCGATCGCGGATTGATCTCGCGGGCCAGCGGCGTGGTGGCGTTGCTCCAGGCGATGTGCGATCCGTAAACGCGCGTGTAGCCAACCACTGCGTCCACGCCAATCGCCACTGGCGTCACGCCAAGCTCCAGGGAAGGCAGCGGCGTCTGCGAGGCTGCCTGTTGGGCCGCCACCTGATCCACCGAGATGCCGTTCGCCAGGTCCGCGCCCTGCGTCTTCTTGATGGTGGTGCACGTGAGGATCGCGGCCTCTTTCACATAGTGGCCATCGCCGCCCTTCGAATTCGCATTCCACAGGTTGCTGAAGACCGTGACACGATCCTTCACATCCCGCAGCGGTTCCAGCGATTGCGGGATCTCAAAGTCGCGGCCGGTGCTCTTCGGAACCCACGCCGAAACGTTCACTCCATTCGGCACGTAGAGGGCAGCCAAACGCACGGGAGGCTTTGCGCTCTTCGACACCGGGGCGGCCATCGCCTCCATCCATGGCAGGCCGATCGCCACACCCGCGCCACGAAGAACTGCTCTTCGTGAGAGACTTCGATTCGAGAGTTTCGTCATGGTCGATGTTCCTCTTTCGCGCCGCGAACGGCGGGCTTCGCGACTTGTGTTGCCTCGCGTGTTGCGTCTCGCGACGTCACTCGCGCCGCCGGTGCCTGATAGCGGAACGGGACGCTCATTACAATCGCTTCAATCAGTGCCTGCGAGCGGTAGTTCTCCGCCTTTACCTGCGCCATGATCTGATCCACCGCGCAGCAATCCTTCAGCGTCAGACCTCGTCCCAGCGCATAGCCCAACATCTTGCTGGTCAGGTTGCGCAGGAACAGATCCTTCCGGTCCATCAGCATCGCCTTCAATTCCACTGGCCCATGAAACTTGCTTCCGTCGGCGAGTTCACCGGAGGCATCCACCGGCTTGCCGCCATCTTCTTCGCGCCAGCGGCCGATCGCATCGTAGTTCTCAAGCGCGAAGCCAAGCCCATCCATACGGCTGTGGCAGCTCGCGCAAACCGGGTTCGACCGATGCTGCGACAGACGCTCCCGCATCGACTGCGGCGCGGCGCCGGGCTTCGATTCTTCCAGTGGCGGAACGTTCTCCGGTGGCGGTGGCGGCGGTGTGCCCAGCATCGAATCGAGAATCCATGTGCCGCGCAGCACCGGGCTGGTGCGATACGGATACGACGAGACGATGAGCGTTGCCGCCATGCCCAAAAGGCCGCCGCGATTACTTCCGTCCGGCACATCCACCCACTGCGGCTGCTTCGAACGCGCCTTGTCGATGGGGAACTGCACACCGTAGTGCTTGGAGAGATTACTGGTGGCGACCGTTTGCTTCGACTCAATGAGATTCCACAACGGCAGATCGCGAGCCAGCAGTTCGCGCAGGAAAAGCACCGGTTGGTTGCGAATGTCGGAACGTAACTCCTCGTCGTTCACGTATTGCGGAAACAGCTTCGCATCGGGCACTTTGTCGGTCGTCAGTTCACGTGTGCGCAGCCACTGCTCCACAAATCGCTGTGCGAAGTTGAGGGCACGGTCGTTGCGGAGCATTCGGCCCACCAGTTCCTTCATCACCGCCGGTTCATGCAGCTTACCCGAAGCCGCGACGTCGAACAGAAACTCATCCGGCATGCTGCCCCAAAGGAAATAGGAGAGCCGCGATGCGAGCGCGTATGCATCCAAAGGCTTCTGCTCTGTGCCTTCTTGCGGCGCCTCCAACCGGAACAGGAACATCGGCGAAACCAGCGCTCCTCGCAACGCAAAGAAGATGGACGATTCGAACGGCTGACCCTGCTTGCGCGCGGATTGGAAAAGACCGAGATACTCCCGGATATCGGATTCAGCCACAGGCCGCCGGAACGCCTGCGGAAGGAAGTTCGCAAGAATCTCGCGCGCAGCCTGCGTTTCCGTCTTGTTCGGCCCCGGCGCGGCAATCAGAATCTTCGATCGCGACTTGTATTCCTTCTGCGCGAAGTTGATCGCGAACTTCGCCACTTCCATGTACTTCTCGGCATGCAGCGGAGAAAGGAACAATGTCTCGGCCGCATTGTCGAAGCCTTCGCCGCCGGCGCCATCCGCGGGCAACACTCGTCCCACATCGAGGTGCATGTCGAGCAGATCGCGCAACGTTGCCGTCAGCTCATCCCGGTTCAAGCGGCGCGTGACAGCAGGTCCGGGAACCACTCCCGCTTCACATGCCTGCTTGCGAAGCGCTTCTTCCACCCACTTGGTGAACTGCTCGCGCTCATCCAGGGCGGGCGCTGCCGAACCTTTCGGCGGCATCTCCCCATTGCGTACGCGGCGTGAAGCAGCCGTCCATTTCGACGCATGCGTGCCAAGGCTCTCCATCGCCGACAACCGCTGCACATCGAATCCGCCAACAGCGGACTTGCCTGCATGGCACTTGGCGCAATAGGTCACGAGAAATGTCTGTGATTTGGAAAACAGCGGATCACTGGGCGCACTCAGGGCGACAGTTGCGGCAACCAGCAGCAACACGGGGAGGGTCCCAGTAGCGGCGATCCGAGGCATCCGAAAAAGGCTAACTCTATCATACAACTATGAAGAATCCTTCATTTCACCTGTTTGACCGTGCGGGGCCAGACAAGCCACACTGTTAGTCGTAAGAGCAAATCGCGAAAGCCTGGGGACAGGGTCATCGTAGTCGGTGTGATTCGATGTCGCGGCTTGGGAAGAATTTCAATGTTGAATAGTCAGCCTTCGCAAGAAGAGAACTCGCGTTCCGCAAAGACAACGATTGCAGCCGTTGCCGCATTCGCTTTACTCGCGGCTGGGAACGTCTATTTCGCGTTTCAGGCGAACGGACTTGAGAACCGGCTCACGGAATTCCAGAAGTCGACGAAAACTGAATTCGCCGCGCTGCAGAACGAAAACAGGCAAGCGAAATCGGAACGTGAGCAGGCACTTGCCGAGATGCGGAAGCTGGTGGAAACGGTGGAAGCGCAATCGCAGCAAGCTGCGGTGAAGGCCGCCGTCAGCGCTCGCCGCTATTCGGATGGATTGGCGAAGAAGGTGGCCGATCAGCAGGCCGCTCAACTCGCAAACACCAGCAAACAGTTCGAACAGACCAGCCAGTCGCTGCAGCAGCAGCTCTCGGCGCAGATCGGTGACGTGAAGCAGTCCGCCTCGCAAACAAGCACTCAACTCACCGGCGTGGTTGCCGAGGTTGCGTCGGTGAAAAAGGAAGTTGCGGGCGCGAAGTCGGATCTCGATCGGATTCTCTCCGACATGCGAACCGTTCGAGGCGACCTCGGTGTCCAGAGCGGTCTGATCGCCACGAATGCTCGTGAACTTTCCGCACTGAAAGCTCTCGGCGACCGCGAGTATTGGGAGTTCGAATTGCCGAAGACGAAAGCTCCGCAACGCATCGGGGAAGTCGCCGTATTGCTGAAGAAGGCCGACACCAAGCGCAACCGCTACACCATCGAACTGCTCTCCAACGACAAGAAGGTGGAGAAGAAAGATCGCGGTGTCAACGAACCTGTGCAGTTTTACCGCTCGCGCTCCCACATGCCCTACGAGATTGTGGTGAACGAGGTCCGCAAGGACATGGTGGTCGGTTATCTCGCGGCTCCGAAGTTGAAAGATACTGCGAAGTTGAAGTAGTCAGCATGCCGGAGAAAGAAACCCGCTCGCCCCGGCCGGGGGCTCGCCCGTGCAAGACCGTGCTATCCTCCCGATGGATGGGATCGGAGAGTCTGATTGAATCGATTCGAGCCCGGAAACTCGCGGACTTGCGTGCCGCGGTGAGCGCGAGGCCCGACGAAGCAGGTCAGCCGCGGGCAATTCTCGAAGCGGCTCGAGTGGGCTGGAAAGACGGGATCAAACTGCTGCTTGCGGCGGGCGCGGATCCCAATGCGAGTTGGCGGAACTATCGCCCCTTGCACGCCCTCATCCAGGAAGATCCCCATCGGGAAGGCTCCGCGCCGACACGCACGCGCGTCCACTGTCTCAGCTTTCTGCTCGCGCAGGGCGCCGATCCGGAACAGATGGGTGCTTGGCCATCGGCCCGGGCGCTCGTGATCGCCGCGTTTCAGGGTGAGCCTCTCTACGTCGCGGAACTGCGAAAAAGCGGTGCACGCCACGATGGCTTCACTGCGGCGGCTCTCGGCGATGAAGAAGGCGTCCGCACCGCCGTTCGATCGGATGCCGCCTTTCCTTCCCAACGCGACGGTGGTCTGCTGACCGCGTTGCAGTGCTGTGCCGGATCGCGAATGGGCAAGAACGATCCTCCCACTGCGTCGCGCCTCACTGCAATTGCGAAGCTCCTTCTCGATCGCGGCGCCGACGTCAACGCGCAGACCCGCTCGTGGGATCACGATGTCGATGCAATCTACTTCGCCTCCGCGTCCGGCCAGCGGGACATCTTCATTCTGCTGCTGGAGCGTGGCGCAAACGCTGATACCGCCCTCATTTCGGCTTTGTGGCGGGGCAACATGGAGTTCGCATCCATCGCGCTGCGCAAGGGCGCGGATGTCGATCGTGCCCAGGACGGAGACCGTCCAATCCTCAATCAACTCGTGCGCTGGGGGCAGTTGAAGCCCGCCATGTGGCTGCTCGATCGGGGCGCAAGTCCGAACATGCCCGACGCGCGTGGTTGGACCGCGTTGCATCAGGCCGCATCGCGCGGCAACGAACGCATCTTGCAGGCGCTATTGAAAGCAGGTGGCGATCCTTCCATCAAGGACGCCGAAGGAAGGCGCCCGATTGAGATCGCCCGTGCGACGAAGAAGACCAAGATCGTGCAACTCCTCCATTAGCCTCCCGCCTCCTTTGCTCTCCTCGCCAAGCCCTTTGCCACCGATGTGAACTCACTTCCTCCGGCCACTTTGTCCGCGCCGAAGCGATCCGTGAACACGCGCCTCACCGCGGGTACGAAGGATGAGCCGCCAGTGAGAAACACTTTGTCGATGCCCTTGCCGTCCACGCCACACCGGCTCAGCAGACCATCCACACATGTGGCAATCGCCTGCACATGGCCTTCGATCCATTCTTCGAACTCCCGGCGCGGCACCTCGGCTTGAATCCGCCAGTCGCCGTCTTCAAAGAGAAACTCGCTCGCGGGGGCATCGGACAGGCGAAGCTTGGTGGTCTGCACCGATCGATGCAACTGATAGCCCAGATCCTGATCGATGAGATGCAGCAACGCCGCGATACGATCGGGCTCCAGAGCCTGCGCCTTCACGGAGCGAAGCATCTGCAGCGTGTCACGATCCTTGAGGAATGAGAGATGATGCCAGCGTTCCAAACGAAGGTACACCCACGTGGGCACGGGCAGCAACTTGTCTCCGGAGCGAATCTCGCCGCCCATGCCAAGTGCCGGCGACACAAGGCGGCGAATGATGCTTGCATCGAAACTGTCGCCCGCAATGCCCACACCGTCATTGCCGAGGATCCGCTCTTCGCGCTTGTGGAGCTTGCGCGCCGAAGGTCCAACGCGGATCAGGGAAAAGTCGCTGGTGCCGCCACCGAAATCGCCGATCAGCACAAGCTCGTCATGATCGAGTTGCTCATCGTAGAAATACGCGGCGCCAATCGGCTCGTACTCGAAGTCGATCTGCTGGAAACCCGCCATCTCCAGTGCCGAGCGAAGGCGGCCCACGGCGAACGCTTCATCGTCCGCGGTGTCTGCGCCCACAAATCGCACAGGCCGGCCCACGGTGACTGCTTTGCCGAGCGGCCCGAGTGTTTCCTCTGCCTCCGCGACGATGCGCTTCACCAGAATCGCCACCAGTTCCTCGAACGTGTAGACACGATCAAACACGGCCGTCGCGGCGAATGAGCGGCTGGTTGCGAAGGACTTGATGGATTGGATCAATCGTCCCTTCGGCTCGGCTTGCAAGTACTGTGAGATTGCCGACGGTCCGCCGAGCACTCGTGCGCGGCGTGCGCCGGGTCCGCGCGTGGGCGGCTCGAAATAAAGCACGGACCGGTAGGCTTCTGTATCGCTGTGGTTGCCAGTGCGAAACGTCGCGATGCGAACATCGCCATTCGCATCGGCAACGGCGAGGCTGCTGTTGGTGGTCCCGAAGTCGAAGCCAACGAAGCGCTCCGGCTTCACTCTTGAGCCCGCGGGCAAAGTCTTCAAGCGAGGCGCTCCTCACTCAGCCGCACCAGTGGCACGGCGCGCCCGTCGATACGGTTCGCAAACAGCGCATCCTGTTCCGGCATCGCGACCACGCGACGGCCGGCGCGCAACTCGAGTGTTCCATGAGGTGTGGTCCACTTCGCGGTGATCGCCTGCGGATCCTCTGCAATCTCGCAAGGCTTGGCTTGCTGGCCGGGCTCAGCCTCCAACGTGAAGACCACGCTCCCTTCGGAGATCGCTTTCCATTCCACCGTACGCGGCTCGTTGGGAGGGATCAAATCGAGGCGAACCGACAGACCGTTCTTCGATTCCACTGTGCGCCAGCGCGGTGTCCATTCACCGAAGCGCGCCTGCGCAATCCGGATGCGCCATTTGCGATTGTGCGATTCCACGATCAGCGGTTCGGACACATCCGATGCCGAGGTGCGGAACGTGTCGCCCGCAAAGAGCCATTCGAGATAGAACTCGCGGGCAGCGAATGCACCGTCGCGCACGGGGTCAAGACTCAGATGCTTATCGCCGCCAGGCGAAATGAAGTTCACCGCGCCCAACACGCAACTCTTGCTCTGCACCGAATAGAGCATCGCGGACGAGAAGTCATAGTCATCCTTTACGAACCGCAACTGAAAATGCGCGGGTCTTCCCGCGGCATTGTTCCAGTAGGCGAGCAAGGGCCTTCGCTGCACCCAGAACTCTGACCGGTTCACGGATCCCAGTGTGTAGGCGGGTGTGGAATAGGTGGTGCCTTGAATCGCAATGCGCTTCGGAGCGGGTGCAATGAACAACTCACGGTGCTCTCGTGTTTCGGGCTTGGAGAAACAGCGTGGCCGGAGCATCGGGGCACTGCAACTTCAGGTATGCGATCTCGCCGGCGGCACTCACTTTGCCCGACGTGATTTCATCCAGTGCGGCGAAGGCTAGTTTTCCGTTCAGTGCCTTCTGCAGCCACAGCGGCTTGCGAAGCAGTGTTTCATAGCAACGGCTCATCGGTCCTGCGAATTGCATGGTGGCCGAATGCCAGTGCTTGGCGAAATGCAGCCACATGCGTTCGTGAATCCGCTGCATGCGCGCCTTCGCCCCGGCATCCCGAACCACCATCGCATAGCGGGTGAAGTTGATGATGCTCACCAGAGCGTAGGTCGGGCTGTTGTACTCCGCGAAAGAGCCGCTCAAGTCGATCTCCGCGGCCAGACGCTTGCTCCGCTCATCGGCATACGCTTCGATTTCGCGATCGCCGAGCAACTCACCGGCGGCCTTCGTGACGAACGTTCCTTTCACAGCGATGTTCGTGTAACTCATGGTGACGTTGCGCCGGATCACGGAGCGCGCCGCATGATGGATGGAGGCCAACACGCGGGCCCTCAGCGCAGCGCCGAGCTTCGCCCCGTGCCGGTTCTCGATCAGCAGCAGCAGCGAACCCAGAAAGTCGGCCCAGTTGCGATCCGCGGGGACCATCTTCGCGGGCGGCTCTTCCATGTACCAGCCCCAGATGCCATACCAGGTATCGGCGGCGTCGGTCACCTGAAGCGAGATCACGCGTTCAATGATGGCCTTGGCACGATTCAGATTCGTGTCGCCACCCGCTTCGAGCAACAGCAGCGCGTAGTCGAGCGAATCGCGCGTCGGATGTGCGGTCTGGCTGCGAAGCGCCGTATGGTAGCGATACTCCGCGTCGAGTTTGGTGGCGAGCATCGATTCCCGCGCGTCATACGCCGGCTCATGACGGCGCAACGCCGCCGCCAATAGCGCCTTATCCCATTCGGCCGTCCACGGACGGGAATCCTGAGCGGCACGGAGCATCGGAGAGACTACAAGTGCAGGAAGATGGCGTCGCGGGATCACATCTTTATTGTAGGGATCAGAGCTACGAAGCATCCATCCCGTGCGGTGTCCGATACTAAGAGTTCTGTCTGCCCATGCCCAGGCCCATCATCACACTCACTACCGACTTCGGGACGCAGGACCATTTCGTCGGCGTCATGAAAGGCGTGATCCTATCAATTGCGCCGAACGCGGAGATCATCGACATCACGCACGAGATCCAGCCGCAGCAGATCGCCGAAGGCGCCTTCACCATCGCCGAGGCGTACCGCTGGTTCCCGAAGAAGACGGTGCATGTGGCGGTGGTGGATCCCGGTGTCGGCACGGCGCGAAGGCCCATTCTTGTGGAAGGCGGCGGACACCGGTTCCTTGGCCCTGACAATGGCATTTTCTCCATGGTGATGGAGCGCGAGAAGTGTACCGCCCGGGAGGTTACCGCGGAGCGCTACTTCCTGAAGCCGCTCAGTCAAACATTTCATGGCCGCGATGTTTTTTCGCCGGTGGCGGCGCATCTTGCCAAAGGGGTGCTGCCCGCGCGATTCGGCAAGAGAATCGCCGACGCACTGCGATCGGAGTTCGCCCGGGTGTATCCACTCAGCAAGCGATGCTGGGCTGCAAGCGTGTTGAAAGTGGATCGCTTTGGCAACCTGATCACCAGTCTGCCCGTGAAGGACTTCGGCTACCTCAATCAATGTGTCTTCGAACTGCAGGCCGGGATGGAGCGCATCTCGCTGCTCGTGAGCAGCTATGCGGATGCTCCGCCAAACGAACCTGTATTGATTGCAGGAAGCGCCGGCTACTACGAGGTGGTGGTGAATCGCGGATCAGCGGCGAAGAAGCTCGGCTTGGCGGCCGGGTCGCCGGTGGAACTGACCGTGTGGTGAACGCTGGGAAAGTTCTATAGAATGAAGCAATCCTAGGGATGAGGATTGCGCCCGTGTCTCACTCCGCGCCGTTCGCTGTGTCGCTGCTGTTGTGTCTGCCTGCTTTGGCCCAAATGCCGAAGAGCCATCCGGAGATCGCCGATCC
>JAEUQE010001099.1 GCA_016789785.1 Bryobacterales bacterium | reverse complement strand
GGCTACGGTGACTAACTGCATTCGTTCTTTCGGCGTCTTTCGGAACGGCCCCCCGCTGGCCGTCAGGATAAGTTTCGCAACATCCTCCCGGCGCCCGGCGCGCAGGCACTGGTGGGCGCCGTTGTGCTCGCTGTCCACCGGGATCATCTGCGTGCCGTGCTTTTTGACCGCCGCCATCACCAGTTCGCCACCAGCAACTAGCGTCTCTTTGTTGGCCAGGCCGACCGATTTGCCGTGCACAATGGCCTCATAGGTGGCTTCCAGCCCGGCAACCCCCACAATAGCCGACATTAGATAATCGACCTCTGGAGCAATGGACACCGCCACGCGGGCGCGGGCACCGTGGGCCAATTCGGGCCGGAGCCCCGTTTCGTGCAGCCGGGCGGCCAGCCGATCCTGAATCCGCGAGTCCGCGACGACCACTACTTTGGGTTCGAACTCGCGAATCTGTTCCACCAGCAGGTCAACGTTGGTCCCGGCCACGAGGGAGTATATCTCGTACTGCTCCCGGTTGCGGCGGACAACGTCAAGGGTGCTGGTCCCAAT
>JAEUQE010001098.1:287-547 GCA_016789785.1 Bryobacterales bacterium | reverse complement strand
AGAAGGCCGGGCTGCGGTTCGCCTTGCGAAACGGGGAGGCGGGGGGATTCCACCAGATTGAGCTGACTCTGGGCGGAGTGGCCACGCTGGACTACAACTACGATGGGTGCGCCGACGTGTACTTCACCAATGGCGCGGCGATCCCGAGCCTTCGCAAAACGGGGCCGCAGTTTTTCAACCGGCTGTTCCGGAATAACTGCGACCTGACATTCACGGACGTGACCGCGGAGGCGGGAGTGGCGGGGGACGGGTATGCGATG
>JAEUQE010001098.1:0-277 GCA_016789785.1 Bryobacterales bacterium | reverse complement strand
CACAGATTTGTTTGTGGCTGGAGTGAAAGGGAACACGCTGTACCGGAACCTGGGGAACGGACGGTTCGCCGACCGGACAGGCGCGGCGGGGCTGGCGGCGCGGGTGCCCAAATGGGCGGTTTCCGCGGGGTGGTTCGACTACGACAACGATGGGTGGCTGGACCTTTTTGTGGCCAACTACGTGGAGTGGGACGCGGCGAAGGAGCCGAGATGCGGCACGCCGGAGCGGCAATATTACTGCCACCCGGACGCCTATCGGGGACTGCCGAACCAACTG
>JAEUQE010001097.1 GCA_016789785.1 Bryobacterales bacterium | reverse complement strand
ATCTGATCCAGGCGAGCCTTCGACGTTTGGAGCGATCCATGTCCCGGCAGCACTTGCGTGAACTCGACCTCCGCCAAAGATCGCAGCGTGGACGGCCATTCCAGCGGAAAGCCGTCGCCCATGCCGGGGATGAATCCAACCACCAGATCCCCGGTCGCCACTACTCCGCGCGATGGTGATACGACGCAGATGTCACTCCCGGTGTGTGCACGGCCCCGAAACATCAACTGCAATTCCTGTTTTTTGTCGTGCAACGCCATGTGGTCCTGGACGGTGATGTCCGGCAGTTCGGGCACGGCGCCTTGCATCTCCCGAATGTACGCTTGGGCTTCCTGAACACTGCGTTCATGGAAGGCTTTCTGCTGCGGCGTGACGGCTTGGCGAAGCTGGCGGCGCGATTCTTCAAGCGTCCGCCGCATCGACTCCACCGATGCCGCGATCGCCTTCGCACCGCGTTCCGCGAGGATCGCGCGAGTGGTTGCCGTGGCGAGAATGTCGACGCGAGGCGTGAGCTGACGATAGGCCGCGTTGCCATGCGCGTGGTCAT
>JAEUQE010001096.1 GCA_016789785.1 Bryobacterales bacterium | reverse complement strand
TATCACTCGATGGCAGGGCACGATGACGCCGACCGGGTTGGCCCCGCAGGCACTGCCGGTGGCGCGGGCGACCGCTCGCGGCCCGACCCGGCCGGCGACCGCGCCGTAGGTCAGGGTCTGGCCATAGGGAATGCTGCGCAGCACCGACCAGACGGACTGCTGGAAGCTCGTGCCCTGCATGTCCAGCGTGACCTCGATGCCCGACGGGTCGTCTCCCGCCCAGTAGGCGTCCAGCCACAGCCGGGCGGCGTGCACATGCACATCCCCTGGCCGCTGCGGCAGCTGGTCCAGCAAAGGCCAGCGCTGCTCGCCGTCGAACCACAGTGCGGCAAGGCCGCCGCCGGTCACGAGCGCGGTCATCGGCCCCAGCGGGGTCGGCAGCGCCGCGCGCGCGGTCAGGCGGGACAGGGGAAGGCAAGCGTTCATCGAAGGGGCTCCAGTGTCTGCCACAGGCGGACCAGCGCGTAGGCCCGCCAGGGGCGCCAGGCCTCGGCCAAGCCGGCCGCCCGCGCAGGGTCGCGCGAGCCCAACGCGTCGAGCAGGCCAA
>JAEUQE010001095.1 GCA_016789785.1 Bryobacterales bacterium | reverse complement strand
ATCTGATCCAGGCGAGCCTTCGACGTTTGGAGCGATCCATGTCCCGGCAGCACTTGCGTGAACTCGACCTCCGCCAAGGATCGCAGCGTGGACGGCCATTCCAGCGGAAAGCCGTCGCCCATGCCGGGGATGAACCCTACCACCAAGTCCCCGGTCGCCACTACTCCGCGTGATGGCGACACCACACAAATGTCGCTCCCGGTGTGCGCGCGACCCCGAAACATAAGCTGCAATTCCTGTTTTTTGTCGTGCAGCGTCATGCGGTCCTGGAAGGTGATGTCCGGCAGTTCGGGAACGGCGCCTTGCATCTCCCGAATGTACGCTTGGGCTTCCTGAACACTGCGTTCATGGAAGGTTCTCTGCTGCGGCGTGACCGCTTGGCGAAGCTGTCGCCGCGACTCGTCGAGCGTCCGCCGCATTGACTCCACCGATGCCGCGATCGCCTTCGCACCGCGTTCCGCGAGGACCGTGCGAGTGGTTGCCGTGGCGAGAATGTCGACGCGAGGCGTGAGCTGACGATAGGCCGCGTTGCCATGCGCGTGGTCAT
>JAEUQE010001094.1 GCA_016789785.1 Bryobacterales bacterium | reverse complement strand
ATCCACCGCCGTGGTCCATCGTCAGCGTTGCCTTGCGCAAGAGTAGGCTTTTCGCCGGTTCCTGGCGGTCAATGCGCCGCGCCCCGGCCTGGCGGGTCAACGCGAAGTGGTCCGCCTCCGGATCGTAGCCGCGCAGCGACAGCTTGAGCCCCCCCTTGCCGGCCAGCGCCCCGTGGCACGCACCCGAGTTACAGCCGTTGCGGGTCAGGATCGGAATGATTTGATTGCGAAAGCTCTCGGCAGCGGGTTCCTGGGTCTTCGTCACCTTGACCTTCGCGCTCGCCTGCTGGCCCTCATGCGCCGCCGTGATGGTCGCCACGCCGTCGCCGACGGCTTGCACCACGCCGCTTTCGGTCACGTTGGCCACGGCCGGGTTCGACGATGTGAACTTCGCCTGCCCCGTGCGGTCGCCGACGACCTGCTTGCCCTCCACGGCGACGGCAAGCATTCGCTGCGTCGCGCCAGGGCCGGTGAGCGCCACGTCGGCCGGCTGCAACTGAAGTTCCGCAGCGCGGACGACGCCGGAGCTACTGGCCAGCAGGCAGAGC
>JAEUQE010001093.1 GCA_016789785.1 Bryobacterales bacterium | reverse complement strand
CCGGGACGAACAGGGGCGCATCGTCGCCCTGAGCGGCACGCTGCAGGACCTTTCCGAGCACGAGGATGCCCGCGCCCGGCTGGAAGCCCTGGCCGACAACCTGCCCAGCGGCGCCATCTACCGCCTCGAAGGCGGCCTGGACCACCTGCGGCTCAGCTATATCAGTGCCGGCATCGAGAACCTGATCGGCGTGCCGGCCCGCGCCATCATGGCCGACCGCCAGGTCTACCTGAATGCCATCCACCCCGCGGACCTGCCGCTCTACCAGCAGATGATGCAAAACTCGGTCGATACGCTGAGCGTGTTCGACTGCCGCTTCCGCGTGCTCAGGCCCGACGGAGAAATCCGCTGGCTGCGCTGCCGCTCGGCGCCCCGGCGCTGCAACGAGGGCATGGTCTGGGACGGCATCATGCTGGACATCACCCGCGAGCGCGAAGCCGAGCAGGCGCTGCGGCAGGCCAAGGAAGCCGCCGAAGCGGCCGAACGCGCCAAGTCCGACTTTCTGGCCACCATGAGCCACGAGATCCGCACGCCCATGAACACCGTCA
>JAEUQE010001092.1 GCA_016789785.1 Bryobacterales bacterium | reverse complement strand
TGGCTGCTGAAGGCGAACTCGCCCTCGAATCCATGATCGGCATCGCTCAAAGCGCCAGAGCCGGCCGCGCCGTCCCCGAACACGCCTACCAGCACCTGCGAGCCTTCCTCGCCGACCCCTCGCGCCCCAAGCTGACGCACGACGCCAAATCGCTGCTGCTCGAACTGGCCCGCCTCGAGATGCCTGCCGCCGGCCTTGATCGCGACGTCATGCTCGAAGCCTTCCTTCTCAATCCCGATCCCTCCGCCGCCGACATGGCCAAACTCTCGGAGCGTTACCTCGACCGCCGCCTCGGTGGCGCCGTCGAACAGCGCGCCTCGGCCGTGATCGAGCTTGCTGCCCTCTTCACGCCGCAACTCGATGCCCGTCCCGAAGTCGCCCGTCTCTACCGCGAAGTGGAAATGCCGCTCGCCGCCGTACTGGCCCGCATGGAGCACACCGGCATCCGCATCGAAACCGCGCAACTCGGCTCCCTCAGCAAACGCATGGATGCTGAAATCCAGCGCCTCTCCGCCGAAATCCACGAACTCGCCGGGCATCCCTTCAACA
>JAEUQE010001091.1 GCA_016789785.1 Bryobacterales bacterium | reverse complement strand
GTGCCACAGATGAATCGCACGGACGCCAGGCCGTAGCCCCAGCGATCCAGGGCGTCGTGGGCCGCGCGGATCACCTTCGGGTGGTTGGCCAGACCCAGGTAGTTGTTGGCGCACAGATTGAGCACGCGCCGACCGTCGCGGAGCACGACGTGTGCGCCCTGGGCCGAGTCGATGATGCGTTCCCTTTTGGTCAGACCGGCCGTGTCGATGGTCGTCAGGGTTTGCCGTACGTGATCGAGAAAGAGGGACATAGGGATTCCAGATCGCAGGGTGAAAGGGCGAAAGGAGGCGGCGGTTCGTTACGGTTCAGTCCCAGGCCAGCACGATTTTTCCGCTCCGACCGCTGCGCATCAGTTCGAACGCCTCGGCAAACTCCGTGTAGTGAAACCGGTGTGTGATGACCGGGGAGATATCGAGTCCGCTCTGGATCAGGGCCGTCATCTTGTACCAGGTCTCATACATCTCCCGGCCGTAGATTCCCCGCAGGGTGAGCATGTTGAACACCACCTTGGTCCAATCGATCGCGGCGGAGTCCGGCAGGATGCCGAGC
>JAEUQE010001090.1 GCA_016789785.1 Bryobacterales bacterium | reverse complement strand
AAGGAGTCCGGCAGTACTTCGACTATCTGGAAACCAAACGCTACAAACTCCATGTGCGGGTCCTGCTCAGCCGCTACCGCAGTCCGGCCAGCTGCCCGACCTGCCACGGCAGCCGACTCAAACCGTCCGCCCGGTTCGTCAAACTGGCAGGACAGGACATCGTGGAAATCGGTGAGCTCACCATTGAAGCGGCCGCCGCCTGGTTCGATCGCCTGACCCTGCCCGCCTTCGACGCGGAAATCGCCAAGGATATCCTTCGCCAACTGCATGCGAAGCTCAACTTTCTGCTCCGCGTGGGATTGAGCTACCTCACGCTGTCGCGGCAGACGAAAACCCTCTCCGGCGGAGAAGCGCAACGGATCGCGTTGGCCAACCAGCTCGGCTCCCGCCTTGTGGGCACACTCTACGTATTGGATGAGCCGACGATCGGCCTGCATGCCCGTGACACGGATACCCTGGCCGGGATCCTTCGCGATCTCGCCAATCATGGCAACACCGTGGTCGTGGTCGAGCACGATCCGTCGATGATTCAGGCCGCCGATCACATTGT